>JBEKHU010000376.1:0-4528 GCA_050012115.1 Bryobacteraceae bacterium
GCTCTACGGGCTCGCTGATCCAGACCATCGGCCGGGCGGCGCGCAACATCCACGGCCGGGCCATCCTGTACGCCGATGTGATGACCGACTCGATGCGGCGGGCGATCGCCGAGACCGACCGCCGCCGGCGCGCGCAGGTGGCCTACAACGAGGAGCACGGCATCACGCCGGAGTCAATCGTGAAGCCCATCGACTCGAACCTGATCGCGATCACGGAAGCCGACTATGTCACGCCAGAGATCGAGGAGCCGGAGCCGGAGCTGCAGCAGCTCACGCCCGAACAGCGCGCATCGTTCCTTGAGGAGCTGGAGCGCAAGATGCGCGAGGCGGCCAAGAACTTCGAGTTCGAGAAGGCGGCCCAGCTCCGCGACCGGCTGAAGGCGCTGCGCGAGCCGAGGCCCTTCGGCGCGGGACCGGGCGCCGACGGCGCCGAGAGCGGGTGAGGGGCGCCCAGGCGGTTGGGGGGGCAAGGGGGACGCTGCGCGATGGGATTGCGACGGCAATGAGGGTGCCATTAGCAGCGACCAGCCGCGGATTGCCCGCATCAGTAATAGGTAGATAAGATTGAGAAAAGTTCCCCTCTGGAGTCCCATGCTGAAACCGCGTGACGCAAAGTCCGAGGATCTGAATCCTCAAGAGACCCGGGAGTGGCTGGAAGCACTGGACCAGGTCATTGAGGACGGCGGACCGGAGCGGGCCCGATATCTGCTGGAGCGTCTGGCGATCGAGGCATCGAAGAAGGGCGCGCCGGCCGTGCTCGGCACGAATACGCCGTACGTCAACACGATCCCGGTGGAGGAGCAGGTCCCGTATCCGGGCGACAGAGAGCTGGAGCGGCGCATCAAGAGCCTGGTGCGGTGGAACGCGGTGGCGATGGTCGTGCGCGCCAACAAGTACGACGACGGCATCGGCGGGCACATCTCAACCTTCGCTTCCTCGGCGACGCTGGTCGAAGTCGGCATGAACCACTTCTTCCGGGCGCGCATCGGCGACCAGCCGGGCGACCTGGTCTACTTCCAGGGCCACGCTTCGCCGGGCATGTACTCGCGGGCGTTCCTCGAAGGGCGCCTGACCGAGGACCATCTGAAGAACTTCCGCCACGAACTGCGGGAGTCGCCGGGGCTGAGCTCCTATCCGCACCCGTGGCTGATGCCGGACTTCTGGCAGTTCCCGACGGTGTCGATGGGCCTGGGACCGATCAACGCGATCTACCAGGCAAGGTTCATGCACTACCTGGAGCACCGGGGACTGCTGCCGGTGACCGACCGCAAGGTGTGGGCGTTCCTGGGCGACGGCGAGATGGACGAGCCGGAGTCGCGCGGCGCGCTGCAGATCGCGGCCAACGAGAAGCTCGACAACCTGACCTTTGTGATCAACTGCAACCTGCAGCGGCTGGACGGGCCGGTGCGGGGCAACGGCAACATCATGCAGGAGCTGGAAGCGCAATTCCGCGGCGCCGGCTGGAATGTGATCAAGGTGGTGTGGGGCAGCGACTGGGATCCGCTGTTCCAGGCCGACCGGAACGGCGCGCTGATGCGCCGCTTGCAGGAACTCGTGGACGGCGAACTGCAGGCGATGACCGTGCGCGGCGGCGCGTATGTGCGCGAAGCGCTGTGCGGCAAAGATCCGGAGTTGCGCGAGCTGGTGGCTAACTACTCCGACGAGCAACTGGGCATGCTGCGGCGCGGCGGGCACGACCCGGTGAAGGTCTACAACGCCTACCTGCGCGCGACGCGCCACACGGGGCAGCCGACCGTCATTCTGGCCAAGACCGTGAAGGGCTACGGCATGGGCGAGGCGGGCGAAGGGCGCAACACCACGCACCAGCAGAAGAAGCTGAACGAGGCGGAGCTGCTGAAGCTGCGCGAGCGGTTCCGCATCCCGATCCCCGAAGACACGGTGCACACGGTGTCGTTCTACCGTCCGCCGGAAGACTCGCCCGAGATGCAGTACCTGAAGGCGCGGCGCAAGGCGCTCGGCGGCTCGCTGCCGGCGCGCCTCAACACGGTGGTCCAGCTGAGCGTGCCGGAGCTGAGCGAGTTCGCCGAGTCGCTCAAGGGCTCGGGCGGCCGTCCGGTGTCGACGACGATGGCCTTTGTGTCGATCCTGAAGGCGCTGCTCAAGAACAAGGACCTGGGCCCGCGCGTGGTGCCGATCATCCCGGACGAGGCGCGCACGTTCGGCATGGAGTCGCTGTTCCGGCAGATCTCGATCTACGCGCCTGAAGGCCAACTGTATAAGCCGGTGGACAGCGAGCAGTTCCTGTACTACAAGGAAGCGCCGGACGGCCAGATCCTGGAAGAGGGCATCACGGAGGCGGGCGGGCTGGCGGACTTCACGGCGGCGGCGACGGCGTATTCGAACTACGGCCAGCCGATGATCCCGTTCTTCACCTACTACTCGATGTTCGGGTTCCAGAGGGTGGGCGACGGCATCTGGGCGGTGGGCGATGCGCGGGGGCGCGGCTTCCTGCTGGGGGCGACGGCGGGGCGGACGACGCTGAACGGCGAGGGGTTGCAGCACGAAGACGGCCACAGCCACGTGCTGGCCTCGACAGTGCCGAACTGCATCGCCTACGATCCGGCGTACGCCTACGAGATTGCGATCATCATTCGCGACGGCCTGCGGCGGATGTTCCACGAGAACGAGGACGTGTTCTACTACCTGACGCTGGGCAACGAGAACTATCCCCAGCCGCCGCTGCCCGAGGAGGAAGGCACGATCGAGGGCATCCTAAAGGGCATCTACCGGGTCAGCCGGAGCGAGCAAGGCCCGGCGCGGGCGCAACTGTGGGGCAGCGCGGCGATGCTGAACGAGGCGCTGCGCGCGCAACGGCTGCTGTGGGAGCGCTACCAGATTCCGGCCGACGTGTGGAACGTCACGAGCTATAACGAGCTGCGGCGCGAGGCGCTGAGCGTCGAGCGATGGAACCGGCTGCACCCGGCCGAAGCGGCGCGGAAGCCGTACATCCAACTGGTGATGGAGGGCACACAAGGTCCGATCACCGCGGCCAGCGACTACATGAAGGTGCTGGCGGACCAACTGTCGCCGTGGATGAGCGGGCGGCTGGTGTCGCTGGGAACGGACGGCTATGGCCGGAGCGACAGCAGGCCGTACTTGCGCCGATTCTTCGAGGTGGACGCGGAGTGCATTGCGGCGTCGGCGCTGGCGCAACTGGCGCGGTGGGGCCAGTTCGACGCGCAGAAGGCGCGCCAGGCGTTGTACGAACTGGGCATCGATCCGGACAAGAAGGAAGCGGCGAAGAGCTGAGCCGGGGCGGGGATTCGAGACCGTAGTGCCGGAGGCTGGTGTGCTGCAGATCACCGAACAACAGGTACGCGAGCTGCTGCCGATGGGCGAATGCGTGGCGCGCCTGCGCGAGTGCTTCACTGCGCTTGGGCGTGGCGAGGCGTTGAACGTGCCGCGCCGCTGCCTCGTGTTGCCCACAGGAACGGTGATGCACCAGATGGCCGGGGCATGGGGCGGCTACCTGGGGACGAAGATCTACACGACCAACGTGAAGCGGGGCGCGATGCACTTCCACATGCTGCTGTACGATGCCGCCAGCGCGGAGCCACTGGCGCTGATCGAGGCGAACCACCTGGGCCAGATCCGCACCGGGGCGGCGTCGGGCGTGGCGACGGACCTGCTGGCTCCGGCCGAGGTCAGCGAGGTGGCGCTGATCGGCAGCGGCTTCCAGGCGTGGACTCAGCTCGAGGCGGTGCTGAGCGTGCGGCAGGCGCGGGCGGCACGGGTGTACAGCCGGAAGGCGGAGAGCCGCGAGCGGTTCGCGGCGCGGGCGAGCGCGGCGTTCGGGGTCGAGGTGACGGCCGCGGCGACGGCGGAAGCGTGCGTGCGGGGCGCGCAGGTGGTGATCACGGCGACGTATGCCAAGGACCCGGTGTTGGAAAGCGCGTGGGTGGAGACGCAAGCGCACGTGAACGCGACGGGTTCCAACCAGGCCGACCGGCGGGAGATCCCGGGCGAGCTGGTACGGTGCGCCGGGCTGATCGCGGTGGACTCCATCGAGCAGGCCAGGGTGGAGGCGGGCGACCTGCTGCTGGCGGTGCCGGAGAGCGAGTGGGGCCATTTGCCGCTGGCCGAACTGGGCCGGCTGGCCGCCGATGCGCGGTTCCAGCGGCCGCGCGGGGTGACGATTTTCGAATCGCTCGGCCTGGGGGTGCAGGACGTGGCCGCGGCGGCGCTGGTCTACGCGAAGCTCACCGGGAAAGCGGCCTGAGCGGCGTTGAACAGACTATTGAGCACTTTATCTGGCGAGGGGGCGCGAGCCGGGCGGGGCTGGTGAGCGGCGGGGGCCGGTGGGCCGGGGATGGGGCCGGGATGAAGGCGGGTTGGGGCTCCTTGCGGGTATAGTTCGGATTCACTCCATCAAGGTTTCTGGGGGCGCGCGGGGCGGGCCGGGGAAGGCTCGTTTGCGGATTTTTGCGAAACAAAGCCATTTTGTGGGTTAGTGGTTTGGGATGAAGGAGATAGGGGCGGTTCGGCGGGAGCGGGCGGGGGCGTTGAG
>JBEKHU010000377.1:0-4510 GCA_050012115.1 Bryobacteraceae bacterium
GTTTTCGAGCTTTGCGCCGAGGCGGATGTAGTGATTGGCGCAGGAGATCGCGCTGGCGCCGGCGCCCGAGAAGACGATCTTCACCTCGCCGAACTTCTTCCCCATCAGCTCCACGGCGTTGAGCAGCGCCGCGCCGGAGATAATGGCGGTGCCGTGCTGGTCGTCGTGGAAGACCGGGATGCGCATGGTGCGCTTCAGTTCTTCCTCGATTTCGAAACATTCCGGCGCCTTGATGTCTTCGAGGTTGATGCCGCCGAAGGTTGGCTCCATCAATTGGCAGGCGCGGATCACCTCCTTGGGATCCTCGGTGGCCAGCTCGATGTCGAACACATCGATGTCGGCGAAGCGCTTGAACAAGACGCCCTTGCCCTCCATCACCGGCTTGCCCGCCGCGGGCCCGATATTGCCCAGACCGAGCACGGCCGTGCCGTTGGAGATGACGGCGACGAGGTTGCCCTTGGACGTGTAGTTATAAACCAACGCCGGGTCGCGGTAGATTTCCAGACACGGCACGGCGACGCCGGGCGTGTAGGCCAGGCTCAGGTCGCGCTGCGTGCGGCACGGCTTGGTGGGTGTGACGGAGACCTTGCCCGCCGGTTCGGAGGAATGGTACTCGAGAGCTTCTTCTTTACGGATCAGCATACCTAGGTAGACCCCCGCTCCATTTCTACACCTTTGCAGACCGGGGCAAAAGCCCGGCGACGGCCTCAGATGCCCTTGCGCCAGTCGCTGTCGGATTGCTTCTTCACCACGACGCGGTAGGAACCGTCCGGCTCCAGGGGCTGCTCGCAGGCCCATTGGACGGGGCGGCGGAGGCCGCCCTTGCATTCCAGCGCCGCCGACAAGAAAACCGGCTGGCCTTCCAGCTCGCGCGGCACGAGGAAGGCGGCCTGGCGGGTCTTGCCGCCGTAGGGATGACCGGCGTCGAGGCACCCCGAGCCGAGGGTCTTCCCATCCGCGGATTTGAGAGAGATGCGCAATACCCCCGGCACGCCCGCCACGCCGTCGTTCATGAAGGCCACGACGAGTTCATTGATGCCGTAGCGTTTGCGCTGCCAGATCCAGGACGGGCGGACGCGGTAGCCCATGCGCTGGCGCAGGCGCGCAAAACCGCGCGGGTAGCGCTTGTTGTACTCCTCGAGCTCCGCGGCTTCAGTCCACAGCGACCAGTAGTTGGCGCCGAGGTCGAGCACGTGCAACATGCGGTTTTCCAGCTGATTCACGCCGGCGGGGTCGAGCGGGAGATAGCCCGGCGTGCGAGCATCATAGCGGCGAAACTCGCCGTCCTCCAGAATCGACGCCAGCCACGGCGGGCGGTTGGCCAGCGCGTCGATCTGCTCCGGTTCCTCGACCTCGATGCTGTCCGAGCGCAGCCAGGCGCCCGAGCGGACGCACAGGTCCACGACCTCGCGATTGCCGACCTTGCTGATGTCGGGCTGCGTGTTGACGGCCAGTTGGGCATGCTTGAAGGCATCCACCTGCAGGCGGGTCAGTGCGACCATGGTGCGCTCGGCCGTCACGTAGTCGGGGAATGGGCTGGGCAGGCCGCCGGTGTGGGACTCGCCCCAGAAGCCGTATTGCATCACGTCGATCCATTCGATGAGCGGGTTCGGGTCGAATTCGGCGGCCAGCAACTCGACCAGTTCGCGAAAGGCCTTTTGAAACTCGGGATGGTCGTAGCGCGGTTCGCGGAATTGGAACGAGCCGTATTCTGGAATGCTGCCGATGGGGACGACGGGCACCTTGGCCTGGACGAAATCCGGCAGAGCCAGGTACTTGGGCTGGCCGACGGTGTTGGAGACCATGACGCGGAAGGCGACGCGCTTTTTGTGGCGCCGCGCCGCGTCGAGGGTCAGGCTCCAGACGGGCGACAGATCGAGACGCCCCGGCCGCTTCTGCACATCGCGCCAGTCACAACGGATGTAGAGCACATCGACGAAGGGCAGGCTGGCCATCCGCTCGACGTGCTGTTCGAGGGACTCGCGCCCGGCGCGCGCGGCCAACGAGGGGCCGCTCTCTTCCCAGGCGTAGCCCACCAAGCCGAGGCCGTAGTTCGGCACGGCCTCCTCGCAAGCGGTCGTGACGGCGACGGTGAACCAGCCGTCGTCCTGTTCAATGGCGAACGGCCCCTGGTTCAGGCGGTCGGGCACCCGGGGACCGGGACCGAAGTCGTACCCCGGCCACAGATGGGTGGGCACGTCGGCCCGCATTCGGCCAGGCATCAAACCAAGCACTGCCGCACCACCGATCCAATCACGTCTGCGCATGGTCACTCCTCACAGTGGGCGAGCCCGGCGGATGCTCCACTGGCCGCGCCCCGAAAATCGCGGGCGGCGCCGGCAACGGGCTTTTCGGTTGCGGCGCGCCTCTGCCTCAGTAGATCACCTCGCGGTCGTGCCAGGGAAGTTCTGGACTGGACGGTTCCTGAAAACGAGCAGGCCGCTCCATCCCGGTCCGGGTTCCATCCCACCCGGGGGTTGGTGGCAAACTGGTCACGATGAGTCTGAGGCTGGGGCCGGTATTGCGGATCGCATCGCTGGCGACAGGAATCGCCTGGGCCGGGTGGCAGCCGGGTCTGGCGCAATCGGCCGCGGACGCCGCCGAGAAAGTGCGGCGCGCCAACGCGCTGGTGCAGGCCGAAAAGCCCGAGCAGGCCATTCCGATTTACCGCGAACTGGTGGCGGCGTTCCCGAAGGAGCCCTCGCTGCGGGTCAACCTGGCGGTGGCGCAGTACAAGGCGGGGCGTTACCAAGAGGCCGTCGAGCAGTGCCAGACGCTGGTGGAGCAACAGCCGGAGCTGTTCCCGGCGTGGCTGTTTCTGGGCGCCAGCCAGCTCAAGCTGGGTCAGGCCGGCAGTGCGGTGGAAGCGCTGCGCAAGGCGGCGGCCCTGCAGCCCGGCGACCTCAATGCCCGGCTGATGCTGGCCGATGCGCTGCTGGAGCAGCAGCAGTACAAGGAAGCCGCCGGAGAGTACGTGGAGGCCGAGAAGGCCATGCCGGAGAGCCCGCGCGTCTGGTACGGGCTGGGCCGCAGTTATGAGGGCGCAGCCGGGGAGGTTTTCGAGCGGCAGGAGAGAGCGCGGCCGGGCTCGGCGGAGGTGCTGGCGCTGGCCGGCGATTTCGAATTCGAGCGGGGCCAATCGGCACGGGCGTTGCGACAATACCGGGAGGCGCTGGCGCTGCGGCCGGAATTCCGAGGGCTGCACGCCGCGATCGCGGAAATCTACGGAAGGACAGGCCATCCGGATTGGGCGGCGGTCGAGCGCGCGCGGGAAGCGCGGCCGGGGGCGGATTGCCACGGCCAGACGCCGGAGTGCGAATTCGCCGCCGGCCATTTCGAGCAGGCGGCCACGGCGTTCGCCGATACACCGGAGCAGGCGTATTGGCAAGCCAAGGCCTTCCAAACCCTGGCGCAGAGCGCTTACGCGCGGCTAAGGGAGTTGCCGCCCTCGCGCGAGCGGGCCGAAGCCACCGCTAACGCCTATGAGAAGGGCGGGCGCTACCGGGAGTCGGCGGCCGCGTGGAGGGAGGCGCTCCAGTTGGCGAAGGGCGACATGGGCATCCAGCGGCGGCTGGCGCTGGCGCTGTGCCACAGCAACGATTGCGGTTCCGCTCTGCCGATGATCCGGGACCTGCTCGGGCGCGACAAGTCCTCGGCTGAATTCCACTACCTGTACGGCCTGGCGCTGTTGGAGATCCACGATCCCGCGCAGGCGATCCAGTACCTGGAGATCGCGCTCCAGCGCGACAGCAAGTTCCAACCGGCTCACGGCGCGTTGGGGGAGGCGTATCTCGAGGTCGGGCGTTGGGAACTGGCGATTCCGCAGCTCGAAGCGGCGCTCGCGGAAGACGACAGCGGCACGCGCCACTACCAACTGGCACGCGCCTATCAGGGCGCCGGAAAGCAGGAGCGCGCCGCGGCCATGCTGCGGGAGTACCGCGAAATCCTGAGCCGCCACGAAACTGAAGACAGGAACGCGCCGCGCATCACTGCACCTTGAACCGCTGCGCGGGCCGCCTTGAACCGCTGCGCGGGCCGCTCTGAGCCGGTACGGGGGCCGCATTTCTCACAAAGAGGAAGCGGGCGTCTTCGACCAGGGGGGAAAACACGGGTGACAGAGGGCTGAAGTCCACCCGGCGCAGAGGAGGCAGAGGGTGGATTGGGGGGCGGTCGATCGACGGCGGTTCCCAATCCAGGGGATTGATATGCTGGGAACGCGCGAGGGCATGTGGCCGTATAGAAATCAAGGAGACTCCCAATGCGATTGGCCATCATCGGCGCCACTCTTGTGTGGACGCTCACCGGATATGCTCAGGACGCGCCAAAGGCGTCCATCACGGCTGACGAAATCATGGAGAAAGCCATCCAAGCCACTGGCGGGCGAGAGGCGCTCAGCAAGATGACCAGCCTCGTCGGCACAGGCAGCATGGAAATCGTCGCCATGGGCGGAAAAGCGACGACGGAGATGTACGCCAAGGCCCCCGATAAACGTCTGACCGTGACCAAGGTG
>JBEKHU010000378.1:0-4499 GCA_050012115.1 Bryobacteraceae bacterium
TAACCCCTGTGTTTGCAACAGATCCACCGTGACGCACGGTGACGCGATTTAATGTACCGCAAAAGGCACGGTGAATTTTCAATAAGCCCTTATATTGCAATAGATCCACCGTGACGCACGGTGCACGAAAAAAGTGGTGTTTTTACGGTAAAAACACGGTGATTTGCGGTAAAAACACGGTAAAACTCACGCTGCGCGCGCGGTGAGAACGCGGTTTTGCCGCCGCTGCGGAGGTCCGGCGCGACGTCAGTATTCGGCCAGTTGGGCGTCCGTCTTTTGGAAATCCTCACCCTTGCACAACAGCGGCTCGCCGCCCGTGATGGCGGCGGCGTAGGCGCAACAGTCTCCGAGATTCAACCCGGCGGGATGACGGCCTTTCCCAAAGCGCCGCCAGGCGGCGCGCGCCTCGTGCATCTGTTCGAGGTCGAAGGGCGCTGACTGGATCTCTAAATCCCGCAGAATCAATAGAGTCTCATCCGCCGACTCGGCACCGTGGCGGGCCTCCACCACGATCAGTGTCTCCAGCCAATTGACGGCCGACATGCGGCGCACCGGCGCGCGGGCAATCGCCTCGACCATCCGGCGCGCCTCGGGTTCCTGAAAAACGATGGCCAGGATGGCCGACGAGTCGATCACCATCAGCGTGGGAGCCCCAACTCGTCGTAGCCCAGGATCTGGTCCGGGCTGCGGGCATCGAGAACCGGCCGGGAACTGGCCCGGCGGCCCAGTTCCAGCACACGCGCCACCAGGCGTCCGGCGCCGGGTTGTCGCGCCCGTTCACTCTCGAGGCGATCTCTGAGCGCTTCCTTCACGACCTGGGTGAGAGAGCGGCCCGTGCGCCGGGCGAGCTCGGCCGCCAGGGCATGGGCTTCGGCGTCTTTGATGTTCAGGACGGCCACGGCAGCCTCCTTTCCTCCATATTATCCACCATGGAGGACAATAATGCAATAGACCACCGCTCTCTGCAACTTTTCAACATCTTGGCAGTGGAGGGAGTCAGCGCCCCGGCGCGTCCACGCGGCCCGCGAGCGGACGGACCGCACCGGGGCCGCACAGGCCGACGCCGACCTTCTGGAGCGCGGTAAGGAAGTTGAACAGCACGGCGTAGATCGTCTTTTCCGCCACGGGTTGGCGGCCCGGGAGGCGGAAGTGGGCGGGAAGTTCCTTCAGCAGTTGCAGCGATAGCGCCTTGGGATTGGGGCGGCCGGCCGCGTCGAACTTATTGGCCACAAAGAAAGGCGTCTGCAGGACGGCGCCGCTGCGCCCGTCGATGTAGAAGGTACAGCGCGAGAACCAGCCGGTGTTGGCGGCATCGGAGGCGTCGAACAGCAGCAGCGGGCCGTCCCGGTCGGGCGCCCGCAGGAGCAGGTTGAGCACGCGGGGCTGGTCGTCGAGCTCGATTTCGAAGCCCGTCTCCTGGGCGCCCTGCCGCAGCAGATCGTGGTCGAATTCGAGGGCCATGAACTGGTGCTTTCCGGCCTGGATGAGTTGCATCGTGTAACTCCAGTGTAGACGCTCGGTGCGGCGCAGCGCGATTCTCCACAGGATCTTCCATGGCGGCGCGCCGGACGGCTTATGATAGGCGGTGAATGACCGTCCTGGGCTCTAGCCGCGCATCGGCGCTGATCCTGTTCGACATCGACGGCACGCTGATCCGCCGCGCCGGGCCGCAGCATCGCGCGGCGCTGGAGGGGGCGCTGCTGCGCGTAACCGGATTGAGAGCCACGACGGACGGGATCCCGGTGCAGGGGATGCTCGACCGCGACATCCTGCGCGCGATGCTGGGCGCGGCGGGGGCTTCGCGGCGGGAGATGGAAGCAGAGATGGCCGCGATTGTGCGCGAGGCGCAGCGGCTGTACCGCAGAACGTGCCCGGACCTGCGCGCCAGGGTTTGTCCGGGCGTGCGGCGGCTGCTACGGAACCTGCTGCGGCGCGGCGTGCCGGCGGGGCTGGTGACGGGCAACCTGAGCCGCATCGGATGGCGCAAGATGGAACGCGCGGGACTGCGCGGCTACTTCCGCGTCGGGGCGTTCGCGGAGCAGGGCCGCACGCGCGCGGAGCTGGCCCGCCAGGCTCTGGCCGAGGCGCGGCGGCGGGGACTGATTCCGGCCGGCGCCCGGGTGGCGCTGATCGGCGACCACCCCAACGACATCGCCGCGGCCCGCGCCAACGGCTTTCTCAGCGTGGCCGTGGCCACCGGCGTCGTACCATTGGAAGAGTTGCGCCCGCACGCACCCGACATACTGCTCGAGGACCTGCGCGGGCTCGATCTGGAGAGGCTACTGTGCGCGGTTCGATAACTCGCTTCGGCGCCGCCGTTACGGTGATTGCCGGCCTGGCCGGCTGCGACTATTTGTATCACGAACGGGCGGTCTACGCGATCGAAGGGGCGATGCTGATCGACGGCAACGTGCTGCCGCCAATCGTGCCGGCGGTGGTGGTGGTCGAGGACGGGAAGATCACGGCGATGGGCCCGGCATCCGCAGTCTCCATTCCGCGGCAGGCGCTGCGCATCGACGGCAGCGGCAAGTTCGTGTTTCCGATGAGCGTCAGTCAGCCGCTGAAGGTCGGCGGTCCAGCCGATCTGATCGTGTGCAACGTCAACCCGGCGCGCGAGCCGGACTACAAGAAACATATCTTCGGGCGGATCGACAACGGCCACTGGTGGAGTACGGCGGACCTGCCGGCGCGGAAGGGAACGCTTCCAAGAGCCGGGGGCCGGCGGTATTGAACCGGAGGCAGTCGCGCGATTCGTTGAGTCCGGATCCTGCGCTTTTGATTCTCCGGCAGCGCAACAACTGTACATTGCGGACACGAAGACGGCGCCCGAAAAGAGATGCTATTCGCAGGATCAGAGGATTGCGGCTTTGGGTATGATGTGCATGATCGGGAAGTCTAAAAAAGGAATCCGAGGTTAGGATCGGCAGCTATGGATTTCAAAGAGATTGAGCAACCGGATGGGTCCATTCAAGTCACGCTGGACGGGAAGCCCCTCACCTGTCTGGTTTGCGGCAACAACTGCTATCACGAGCGGGGTTCCATGATGAACACGCGAGTGCGTGAGTTCTTCAACGTCGCCTGGACTGGCGACAAGGCCACGAACTTCGTCTGCACGAACTGCGGGTACGTCTTCTGGTTCCTGATCTAGCGGCCTGTCGGCGGTGAAATCGTTACCATGCGCCAAGCTGCTTGCTGGCATCTCCCACGGGGAGGCGGGCGGGCGTCCTTGAGTGGTCGGCGTGAGTGCCGACATGGAAGCCAGCAAGCATTAGCAGCGCGATTAGAGTGGGGGCAGTCACGGGCAGGATGGCCCAAAATGGGCCACATTTGTCTGTATGTTATTGATTCCAGGTAGGAGAAACGGCCCAGCTTGGGCCGTTTCGCTGGAATGAGGAGCGCCTGGGCACTCGGCGCAGCGCGACAGCGGCATTGTGGGAGCTCCCCGCTGCAAGCCGGTTACTGGACTGCCACGGCGCTGCCCGACCGGTTTCCGTCGCCGTCTATGGCCACCACTTCATAGCGCCGGTCCAGTCCCGAGCCAGGGCTGGCGTCGAAGTAGAACGTGCCGATGCCGACGCGGTCCAGGAGCCTGCCATCCCGAATTACCTCGTACCCGGTGACGAGCACGTTATCGCGGCTGGGTGCCCAGCGCAGCGCCACGCCCGTGCGCCCGCCCCAGGTCTCGCGCTTCAGCCATGCCTTGCCGGGAACGGTGGGCGGCGTGTGATCGGTACCGCGTCCGGGTGTGCTGTCGAGGTTCAGCAGGATAACCTCGTGCTTGTTTTCCGGCAGGAAGCGAATGCCCTTCTGCATCAGCTCGGTGCCCGTCGCCGAGCGCGTGTCCGGAGCGAAGCGGAAGGCCACGTTGTAACTCGCTTCCGGCACCAGCCGTTTCGGATACACCACGACCTCACCTTGTGGCAGCGTGTCCTGAATGATGGCGGCCTTGGTGTTTTCCGCATTCGCGATTTGCAGATAGGTGTGGGCATCGGGCGCGCCCTCGGTCTTGGGATGATACACGCGCATATAGCGGTCGAGCACGCGCTCTTGCCGCAGGTAGCGATGGAACACGACATCCTGCCGCAGTTGCTCGAGATCGTCGCCATCCAGCCGGTTGGATCCGGCGCCCCACTCTAACTCCTTGGCGACTGGCCAGAAATAAGTCAGGTAATAGAGATCGTCGGGGCCGCCGCCGTCGGAGAACTGGTTATTCTCCAGTAACTCCAGCTTGTCCCAGTTACACCATTCGCCGCCCGAGTTACAGCCTTGTAAACCCATCCCCGGGTTGGCCTCCTTCACTTCCCGCAGCATTTCCAGGTAATGCCGGTATTGCTGCACGTGTGGCTGTCCGGGCGGGTGGTCGTGATCGGTCGCATAGCACGGCGCCTGTACCCATCCATCCAGACGGTAATAGTAATCTCCGTAACGCTTCTCGCGCGCGTTCATGAAGTCGCGCATGTAGTTATGCGCGCCCTGCGCCGCCACACAGAATCCCAGGC
>JBEKHU010000379.1:0-4495 GCA_050012115.1 Bryobacteraceae bacterium
CCGCGACGCCCCGCTCGACGGCCTTTCCGGGGACGCGGGTGCGGTACTCGGTGGCCTCCTTGTCGTGGCCCATGCCGCAGGTTTCGGGCGGCGCCTTCTTCCACTCGACGGTCTTGGTGGAGGTGAGCTCGTGCGCCGCGCCGTGGCAGGTGTCGCAGTTCGGGGCGGCCGTGTTGCCCTTCTTCAACTCCGCTGCGTGCACGCTCTGCCAGAAGTTCTGTACCTCGCTGGAGTGGCAGTTGGCGCAGGAAGGCTTGGGCTGATTCTCGGGGTGGGGATACTCCTCGTGTTTGACATGGCACGAGGTGCAGGCCACGGCGGCGTGAGCCGACTTCCGCAGCTTGGCCTCGACATCATGGCATTCACGGCACTTGGAATTGGGCACGGTCGGCGCCGCGGAGGCTTCGCCAGACACCAGGGGCGCCGCGAGGAGCAAGAGCGTGAATAGCATCCCTTTTGGCACAGAACTACCCTTCCCGGCGGGTGGCCTCGGCCCCTGCTCGGGCGCGTCCGCCGTGACATCGGTGTGCGGAAGCACGCGGCCGCCGCATACGCTACCGGCAAACGATGGTTAGTGCAGACCTGCCGTGGAACTGGCCTCCCACATCTGCCACCCATACAGGAGTCCCAGGACCACGCCGCTGACGACCAGCACGATGGTCAGCGCCTTGCCCCACACCTCGATCTTCGACAGCTTCCTGGCGAGCTGCTCCTGCTTGACGATGTCAGCGGACTCGCCATCGCTGAGCTTCAGCGTGTCATCTTCCTTGTCCGCGATCTTCCGGCGCATCAACGCGAGCACCATAACAATCACGCCCAGAACGCCCCAGGCGATGGCATAAGGCAAAAAATCCACTTTCATCACATCCATATTCGTTACTCCTCAACTCGGTCGAAACGATGGTTCCCGACCCCATAGCCTATCACTATCAATATCAATCGAACTTCCGGCCCAGCACTTGTTTCGCATCCGCGGTTCCGCTACGCAGGCACGCCGAAAGAATGGCCAGCACCACGGTATTGGGCGGATCCTGATCGGTCACGACCGAGCTCACGCCCGCCTCCCAGGCGTCCCGCAGATGGCTGGGGTCGTTCATCGTGAACAAAACAACTCTCTCGGGAAATGGCAGTGGACTGGGCAGCAGGCGCAAATGCGGCGGATCCACCAGTACTACGCAGGCCTCCTGCAAACACGGCTTCTCCACGCACAGGACCTGCAATTGAGTACTGCGCGCCAACAGACTGCGCAAGACGTCCGCCTTGGCCGCGTCACTCAACGCCAACTGAATGCAACTCATACAGCGGTCCTTCTGCCGTCTTCCCTGGGGCAACGAGGCCTGTGACCGACAGCCAAACTTCTCCTTCCTGCGCGAACGTGCCACGGCCCCACCACTCCACTCGGGGGAAACGCGCGCCGCCGGTTCTTGCGCCGGCTACACGCCTTCCCACTCTGGGTCAAGCAATCTAAGGGCCAGAAAGCAAACGTTGGGATTCAGAAGGAATCTGGGGAATTCCACGCCTTTTTCTCGCTTTCCGGTGACTTTTTGCTCATTCCCAACGCCCGGAATTGCGCGAATTGACCCATTGAGAGTATCTTAGTCAGGTTTCCAGCAGTTACAATCAGTCATACAATGGGTTTTTTCGGGAGTATGGCAAAGCTCAGCGCCGGCTGGCAAAACGCGAAGATCCTGGGCAGTGTCTTCGATCAGCTTTCTGACGCATTGATCCTGTACGACACCAACCACGTCATCACGGGCGTCAATGCGGCAGCCGAGCGTCTGTTTGGTATGGGCGCCGAGGCCTTGATCGGCCGCGACTGCCACGAAATGTTCCGTTGCCAGGTGTGCGAACCCGGCTGCGGGATGCAAACCGGGCTGGTGCAGGCCAACGGCCACAACTCGACCGTCCGTCTGCATACCGAGAACGGAATGGAGCGCCTGGTCGTTATTCATACGTCGCAACTGATCCGCGACGACGGCACCTTGGAAGGCGCGGTAGCCACCATCAAGGACGTGACCGAGGAGGTCGCGCCGCAAAAGCGCGAGATCATCGCCGATTCGCCCAGCATGCGCGATGTGCTGAACTTCGTCCGTCGCGTCGCCCTGAGCGAGGCCACCACCGTGCTGATCGAGGGCGAGAACGGCACGGGCAAGGACCTGATCGCCAAGACCCTGCATTATCAGAGCGTGCGCCAGGCCGAGCCGTTCATTGCCATCAACTGCGCCGCGATCCCCGAAACGCTGCTCGAAAGTGAGCTGTTCGGCTACGAAAAAGGCGCTTTCACCGACGCCCGGGCGCAGAAGAAAGGGATCTTCGAGCTGGCCGACAAGGGCACTCTGTTTCTGGACGAGATCGGCGAAATCCCGCTGATGCTCCAGGCCAAGCTGCTGCGCGTGCTGGAGGAGCAGAACTTCCGCCGGCTGGGTGGTTTGAAGGACATCAACGTGGACCTGCGCGTCGTCGCGGCCACTAACAAGAATCTGCGCGAGGCAGTGAAGGAAAGCGCATTCCGCCAGGATCTGTATTTCCGCCTCAACGTGATCCACATCATCATCCCGCCGCTGCGCGAGCGCCGCGAGGACATTCCGCCGCTGGCCAATTTCTTCGTCCAGCACTACAACAAGAAGTTCAAACGCCAGATCGAGGGCGTCGCGCCGGAGACCATGCGGCTGCTGGCGCATTACGACTGGCCGGGCAACGTGCGCGAGCTGCGCAACTCGATTGAGCGGGCTATGATTCTCGAGGACTCGAGCTACATTACTCCCTCCAGCCTGGCCATGACGCTCAGTCAGGAGGCCGAGAGCAACATTGCCGCCGCGGCCAGCGCTGGCGGCGAGGCTACGCCACAGTTTCCGCCGCGCATCCCCGACGAAGGATTGTCGCTCGAGGAAAACGAGCGCCGCCTGCTGGTCGGAGCGCTCGAGAAGACCGGCGGCAACCAGACCCAGGCCGCGCGCCTGCTGCGCATTACCCGCGACACCCTGCGTTACAAGATGAAGAAGTTCAACCTGCGCTGAGCGGGTCGTGACCGCCGCGTCACTTCTTCATGACCGCCGCGGCGCGAGCGCGTCCGCCTGCGCGTTATCAGGGTAGATCTCCACGTCACCAACCGCGCCAACTGCACCGGCATTCAGGACATCCAATCCACTTTCAGTCACGGGATTTTCACGCCGCGCGCCAACTTCCTCGCCCCCGCCCGCTGCGGGGATTCGAGCATTCCGCAGCCCGCGTCTAAGAATACGGCCTGGTACAGATAAACGTAAGTCCTAGAACCGGCGAGGTCACTTCGGCCCTCCGAGGCCCGAATGTCTTTTTCCATCCCGGCGCTAAGCGTGGCATGCTGTATGTGTGGAGTTCGTCAGTCTCTTCTCGTCTCACCGCGACCTCCAGAAAAGGTCCGAGGAACTCGAGCGCGAAGTATCCGAGTTACGCCTCCAGACCCGCGCCATTGAGAACGAGCGCAACGGGCTGGCGGTCCAGTTACGGCGTCTCGACAAGGAACTCGAGGAATTCCGCTCCAAGCAGACCAAAGGCGGCGAGGACTCCCGGCAACTGGGTGCCACAAAGTTCGAGCGCGACGAGTTGCGCGCGCTGTACGACAAGGTGGAGGCCCAGCGGGCGGCCCTCGAAAAGGAAATCCACGAACTGCGCAGCGAGGCCGAAATCAACCGCGAGCGCCTGTGGGCCCCGCCCGGCCACTATTATTCGCCCATCACCGACCCCAACGATGCGCATGTCCGGCAAACCGAGATCCTCAACCTGGACGCGTTGTCGGAGCGCCTGGACCTGGTCATCGACGAGCCGGCCATGATCCGCCTGCTGGGCTGGCTGGGCGAGCATGCTTCGCGCTTCCCTTTCGGCACCGGCGCCACGTCCGAGTGGCGTTACTTTACCGGCAACGGCCACTTCGGCCACGCCGACGCCGCCGTCCTTTTCTCCATGCTGCTTGAGTACAAGCCGGCGCACTGCATCGAATTCGGCTGCGGCTTCTCCTCACTGCTGATCATGGATGTGAACGATCATTTCCTCGAACATTCGATGGAGATGACGCTATTCGATCCGCGGCCCGACATCGTGCTCTCGCTGCTCTCGCCGCACGATCCCTATCGCGAGCGCGTCCAGGCCCATCGTTCGCGCGAGATTCCGGATGAGGTTTTCAAAACCCTCGGCCGCGGCGATCTGCTGAGCCTCGAGACCTCCCACGTCGTCAAGACCGGCAGCGACGTCCCCGACCTGCTGTTCCGCGTGCTGCCCCTGCTCGCGCCCGGCGTCCTGATCCACATCCACGACGTCTTCTACCCCTTCGAATATCCCGAGGCCTGGGTGGTGCAGGACAACCGTTCCTGGAACGAAGCTTACCTGCTACGCGCGTTCCTGCAGTACAACCCGAAGTTCCGCGTGCTGTTCTTCAGCAATCTCATCTTCCGCAAGTACTTCGACGAAGTGAACGCCGCCTTCCCCGGCCTCGAGGCCACCCACGCCAGCAGCATCTGGA
>JBEKHU010000380.1:0-4492 GCA_050012115.1 Bryobacteraceae bacterium
AGGGGGCGGGCCGTTCGGCTGGAAGACCGGCAGGAGGAGGTCGTCGAAGATGGCAGCCCCGTTCAGGACCGGCCAGTAGACCGCGATGAGCGCGGCCAGGATCGCGAGCAGAGTCCAGCTTGGCAGCGAAAACTCCCGTACTGGGGCGGCCGCCGCCGCGCGCTCAGTTTTTTGCGGTTTCTTCCGCATGGCCGTGCAGGCTGCGCAACTGGTAATCCAGCATGGCGACCTTCTGAGTCAGGGTAATATTCATGTCCTTCAGGTGGGAGATGATGATCGAGAAGCGGTAAAACACTCCCAGAAATACCAGCAGAATCAGGAAAATCAGCGCCACCGCCGGCTCATTCACGTGCAGAAAACCGGCCACCCAAACCAGTGCGCCGCGCGAGCGCGCCAGGGCGTAGACCGCCGCCGCCGCGCCCAGCCAGCTCACCGAATACTCGACCCGGATCCGCGAGCGCCGCAGTCCGCGCAGCACGATGAGAAACAGCAGCACGCTGAACACGGCGAGCACATCGAGCAGCCGTTCCATGATTCCTCCTTCACCCGCGCGGCGCGGCGCGGCGCTTGCCGAGCCAGCGCCAGGCATCCAGACGCAGGATATTCACCAGCACGCCCAGCAGCACGTGGACCACGAAATAAATCGACCGTTTGGCCGTGATGCTGCTGCGCCCGCCCATCCGCGGCCGCATCCGAACCGGCACTTCTTCGAACCGGAACGCGCGGCGCTGGAGCACCACCAGCGTCTCGATCTCCGGGTATTCCAACGGAAAGCTCTGGCTGAACGCGTGCAGCGCACGGCGGTTCACGGCCACGAAGCCGGACGTGGGATCGGTGACCCGCCGCCCCAGTATCGGCCTCAGCAGGAGCTTGAAGAACGCGATCCCAAGCCGCCGGATCAGGCCGGTCGACGTCGAGTGGGCCCCGTTTTCCCGGACGCCGATCACCATCTCGCAGCCCGTCGCCTGAAGCCGTTCCAGCAGCCGCGGAATGTCCGCGGGATTGTGCTGGCCGTCTCCGTCGATGCGCACAGCCGCCCGGCCGCCCATTTCATAGACCATCCGGTAGCCGGTCTGAATGCAGCCGCCGAGGCCCAGGTGGCAGGGCAGTCGAACGACCTCCGCGCCGGCCGCCTCCGCGATGGCGGCGGTGTCGTCGATGGAGCAGTCGTCCAGCACCAGGATGCGCAGCGCCGGATCCATCGCGCGCACCTCCAGAACCACCGTCCGGATGGCGGCGGATTCGTTGTAGGCCGGAACCAGCACGACGGTCGTTGCGCTGACGGGTTGCCCGCTCGTGGCCTCAGGATTCAATGGATGGCCACCTCCCGGATGCCGACCCGAAACCTGTCCAGCACGCCTTTGAATTGTAGTGCCAGAATCCGGCGCGGCGTGCGCCGCCGCTGGCGCAGTAACTCCGGCAGCGCCGCCAGAACGTGCAGGTGCGCCTTGACGACGTACCACGGCAGTCTCCAGAAAGGCAGGCCCGCCGCTCCGTATTCCGCCGCTTTGCCTTTTCCGGCCAGCGTCGCCCGCACGTGCAGCGCGTAGCGCGCCGCGGCGTAGACCGGAGCGGCCACGAGCCGCGTGAAGGGGAACAGTTTCAGAACCACCCGCAGCCGGTTCCGTTCCACATACCAGGCCTTAGCCGCCGAGGCGCGCCCGGCGCTCGCCGAGTACCAATGCTCGACTTCGGCCTCGGGCACGTACAGGCAGTGCCAGCCCATCCAGCATCCCCGCAGGCCGAGGTCGGTGTCCTCGTGGTACAGAAACAGCGATTCGTCGAACAGGCCGGTCTGATCGAGCATCGCGCCGCGATAGATGGCCGCGCAACCGCTTGGGAACAGCGCTTCTTGCGGCTGATCCCAGGCCGCCGCCGGCTGAGCGTGGCCGCGTTGGATGCTCGAACCGTCGCGCGCCAGCGACATGCCGGCCGAATCGAGCTTCCCCGTCCCCGCCAGCAGGATGCGCGGAGCCGCCATGCCGGCGCCGCGATCGCCGTCCAGCGCCGCCACCAGGGCTTCCAGGCAGCGCGGGCGCATCACGGCGTCGTCGTTGAGCGCCGTGAGAAACTCGGACGGCCGGTGCCGCCAGGCCTGGTTCACCGCCGCTCCATATCCGACGTTGGTGCGGTTCTCGATCACATCGACAAAGTCAAACCTCCGCGCCACGCCGCCGGCCAGGCCCTGTCCGCTGTTATCGACGACCACGGCCCGGAATCCGCGCAACGTCTGCGCTGCCAGGGCCTCCAGACAGTGCGCCAGCCGCGGCCCGGCCGCCAGGGTCGGAATAGCGACGGTTACTCGTAAGGAGTACAACCCAAGATTGTACGCGAACGGGACCCGCCCGATCCTCTTCTCCATGCGCGCCCCTGTTGCCTGCGCTGCGCCAACCGGCGCCAGGCGGACGCTCTCTACTAATTCGCCAATACCGGCCGCGGCCGGCCCTGCCGATCTCTCTCCGGTCCGGCGTAAGAGTCGATTCAGACCCCAAACTCGACGTTTTTACGCTGCGGCCACTTACGCAAAGGCGCAAACCTTAGTACACTAACCGGAAAAGGCGCATCTGCAAGAATGCGCCAGTGTGGAACCCCGTGTGGAGGTTGAAATGAGCCTGAGCCAATTGGCGCGGACCATTCACGAGTCCGTCACCTTGAAACTGAACCAGACCGCGGCACTGCTGCGCGAGAAGGGCGAGCCGGTGATCCACCTCGGCGGTGGCGAACCGAAGTCGAAGACCCCTCTCGACGCGGTCGTCAGTTGCACCGCGATGCTCAACTCCGGCGACATCAAGTACACTCCGCCCGACGGCATCCCCGCTCTCAAGAAGGCCATCATCCGCTACACCGAAGAGTATTACGGCCGGGCGGTGCGGCCGGAAAACGTGGTCGCCTCCTGCGGCGCCAAGCAGGCCATCATGGCCGCGCTGATCGCGATCCTCGATCCCAAGGACGAGGTGATCTTCCCGGCCCCGTATTGGGTCAGCTACCCCGAAATGGTCAAGCTGGCCGGTGGCGTGCCCGTGGCCGTGACGCCGGAGGACGGCACCTTTTACCCGACCGTCCGGGAGATCGCCGACTGCATCGGCAGCTACACCAAGGCCGTCATTCTGAACAGCCCCAACAATCCCTCCGGCGTGATGTACTCGCGGAACTTCATCGCCGAAATGGTCGAGTTGTGCGCCCAGAAGTCGATCTACCTGATCATGGACGACACCTATAACCGGTTGGTGTTCGACGGCAAATCGCCCATCAATTGTTACGACTTCTCGAAGGAGGATATCGACGCCTCCAAGCTCGTGGTCATCAACTGCGTCTCCAAGATGTACGCCATGACCGGCTTCCGCATCGGCTGGGCCGTCGGCAGCCGCGAAATCATCGGCGCCATGGCGACCATCCAGAGCCAGCAGACCTCGGGTCCGGCGACGCCCTCGCAGTGGGCCGCGGTCGGCGCGCTGAACGGCGTGCAGAACTCGATTGAAGCCCTGCGCATGACCCTGGAGAACAACCGCAACATTCTCCTGGACCATCTGCAGGCCTTTCCCGGCATCCGCGTGACCAAACCCGAAGGCGCCTTCTACTGCTTCCCGGATTTCAGCAACTATGAGAAAAGCTCCCAGAAGCTCTCCGAGTTCCTGTTGAACAAGGTGCGGGTGGTGACCGTGCCTGGCAAGGAGTTCGGCATGGAGGGCCATTTGCGAATCAGTTTCTGCGGCGCCGCCAAGGAAATCACCGAGGGCATCGAACGCATCCGCTGGGCTCTCGACCCGACATCGCCCAACGAGCTTTACCTGGGCGATCGGCGCCTGGTGCGGGACTGGATGTAAGGAGCCGGCCATGAACATCTACACCGACATTCCATCCCCGGCCATGAAGCAAGCAGGCGAAACGGCCAGCGCCTACGGGCTGCAGAACCACGGCCTGCTGAACCTGAAGCGCGTGTATTGGAACCTGGCCCCCGAGGCGCTCTATGAAGAGGCCATCTTCCGCGGCGAAGGCTCCATCTGCAACCAGGGACCGCTGGTGGTGAACACGGGCAAACACACCGCCCGCGCGGCCGCCGACAAATCTCTGGTGCGCGAGCCTTCCTCGGAGGGCTACATCTGGTGGGGCTCGCACAACCGGCCTTTCAATCCGCTGAGCTTCAACACCTTGCTCACCCGGCTCCAGGCCTATCTGCAGGGCCGCGACGTGTTCGTGCAGGACTGCTTCGGCGGCGCCGATCCCGACTACCGGCTCCCGGTCCGCATCATCACCGAAACGGCCTGGCACAGCCTCTTCGCGCGGACCATGTTCCTCAAGCCCGAGTCGCTCGACGCTTACCGCCGCCACGTGCCGGAATTCACCATCATCGCCGCGCCCGGCTTCAACGCCAGCCCGCTGGTCGATTCCACCCGCACCGAGACGTTCATCATTCTGAACCTGGCCGAGCGGCTGGCCATCATCGGCGGCACCTGCTACGGCGGCGAGATCAAGAAGACCGTCTTCACCATCC
>JBEKHU010000381.1:0-4488 GCA_050012115.1 Bryobacteraceae bacterium
TAATTGCCGTCCGTCTTATCGAGGAAGCCGCGCCAGTAGTATTGACCAAAGCCAGCCATGCCAGTGCCCAACTTGGGGTGGGTGCCGGAAACCTCCGCTTCCAAGGACGTCAGGCCAGTGAAGAGAAACGACGAGTAGTCGAAACTATTCTGGGTGGCGATCTTGAAAGCTTCCATGGGAGTCGGCGGCGGCGGAATCGCTCCGGCGCTCACCGCCCGGTAATTGGGCATGACGCCGAGGATCCTCTTGGGTTGCTGCGTGGAGGGGTCAGACCCCGGCCGCACTGTCCGCGAATCCAGCCCGCTGGATTCGCCGCGCGTTCCCGGCTGGATGCGGGTCGCATCCTGAGTGGAGTCTGGCGGCGCGGGCGTCAGTACAGCATTCTGCGCGAAGGCGGCGCCGGCAAGAATGAAAGCCAGGCTCAAAAAACCCCACCGATGGTTCAGCAAACTGGTACGTCCTCCCCTTGAGAAGATGCAAGGTCCAGCCCAGATTTGCGGGACCCGTTTGATTCGAACAATAACAGGGCGGTCATTGGCCCGTCCCCGGAAGCAGGCACTCGACCGTGGCGTCGTGGCGAGTCAGTTCTTAAGATGCTGCGCGAGCGGATTCGGTTACGCCGCGCGGAGCTGGTGGGCCGAGGGAAGCGAACGGGGCTGCGAGGACATCGTGGCCGGAGGGCACGCTGTTCTCCTGCTGCCCATAGACCGGAATCACGGTCGAAGTTATCAGTAACTACTCAAAGCGGAAGTGCAGGATTGCACCCGGAGTCATAGTGAACTGACGCCGCAGCACCCCTTTGGCGTTACACATTGTTCCGCGGGTCTCCTGCAGCGTTCACCTCATACTGATGCGCGCCGTCGCGGAGCGGTGCAAGAAAGCCATCGCGGGGTGCGGAGCACCGGGATCAATTCAGCGTGTTTATGCCCAGGCTAAACCGCCACTTCGGTGCGTCCAGTGGACCAGACCAGAGCGTTATAGATCAATCTTCGATATGCGGGATGACGATGCGTGGAGGCGCTGTGGCCCATCTGAATGTAAACTGTGCGCGCGTGCCGATGCAGCCCGGTGTAGACGACCGGTCGGTCGTTCAGCGGGTGGTCGGTTTCCATCAGTACGTGAATTCCCGGCGCCTGCCACATGCCGCGGTAGACTTCGTCGTGCACCGGAATCGGCCCGATGTCCCTGGTGACCGGGTGGTTCGCGCCGACTTGTGTCGGGCGGACGATGTAGTCGACGCCTTCCTTGAAGGCCGAGGCTGCGTGTCCCTCCACGGCTTGAACGAAGTACTTTCCGCCAATCACCTGTTCATGGAACCACGGCCATGCGGTGTAGTCGACGATCGAGTGGTGGATCGAAACGATGCCCTTGCCCGCTTCAATGAACGCGCGCAGGTTATCGCGCTCCGGCTCGCCGATCTGGTCGTACATGTCGTGCAGGACCAGCGCATCGTACTGCGCCGCCATGTCGCGAGTGAAGGCCTCGCGCTGCGTCGTGGCGTGCTGCCAGACGATGTCGTCGTAGCCTTCGAACAGGGTATAAAACGCGGACGGGTAGGGATGGCCGCCGGTCGCGACCAGAACCCGTACGGGATACTCCGCGTGCGCCTCCGCGTCGATCCGCGCCGGCAGCGTGACGGCGCCCGTGGCGGCCCACTCCAGGCCGCGCGCGAACGCGGTCAGGAAGCCGGTCTGGTGCAACGCGGAGAGATCGTGGCCCAGGGTGATGTGCAGCGTGCGTCCCTGGCCGAAGCTGGTGGTCCAGATGATGGGCTCGTCGCGCCCGGTGCCGCCGGTTGCAGGCTCGGAAAACGCAGCCGCCAGGACGTGCGTGCGAGGCTTCAGGTCGAGTCGGTGATAGAGTTCGTCGTTGGCCTGGAAGCCCTCCGCAAGCCCCTTGCTGACGGGGTGTTCGCGGTCTACCCACTTCACCGGGAAGACGTGTCGCGCCCCATGGCCGATTTTGGGCGGATCCCAGTTCGCACCAATCAGATCGGCGTACGCGGCCCAGCCGCGATCGCCCGTCGGCGAGGCCTTCCAATGGCCGTCATAGACCATTCCATAGAACTCCCCGTAGGTGACTCCATGGAATGAAACAAGCCCCTTGCCGCCGCGCACGAAGGCTTCAATCGCACCCTCCGCCTGGGCGCCCCACCGCGGGCCGTTGTAATTCAACACGAGTGCGTCGAACGGCTCCAGGGTCGCGGAACTGATGCCTCGAACCTCTTCCTCCACCTTGACGTCGAACCTTCCGGTCCGATCGAGAACGCCCCGCAGAAGCTCCGTGGATTCGCGCCAGTGGTGCCAGGGCAGGTCGCTGCTGCCTGTCAAAATGAGCACCCGGATCCGGGCAGCGGGCGCGGAGAAAGCGGCGGATCCCGCACCAGACGATTTCATCGAGGCGGCGTTCAGGGGCACGCCCGCCAATGCCGCCCCGGCAAGCACATGGCGGCGCGACAGTTTGCTACTCATTTCGTTTCTCCTTTACAGCGGCAGGCACCTGGTCCGCCGCGCCGACAACTTCGCGGACCCAGGCCAGGCTTCGTTCGATCATCGGTCCGCCCTGCCCTTCGCACTCCAGACTGAGGACGCCATCGAACCCGGCGCGCTCGAGCATCGAGATGCACGTCCGGATGTTCTCCGCGTTCACCCCTTCGCCGATCGCGCACTGGCTGACCGCGATGCCGGTCAGTTCGCCTCGCGCCGCCGCCGCCAGAGATTCGCTGACGTCCTTGATATGGACATGGCTCACCTTGCCGATGAACCGTTCGAGGAACGGGACCGGATCCTGGCCGGCGATGAACGTGTTGCCGGTGTCCATGTTCATGCGCAGGTTCGGCGAATCGGCGAAGGCCAGCATCTCCGCCATGAACTCCGGCTTGGTCGTGTAATAGCCGTGCGGCTCGATGTTGATCGTGATGTTGTATGCTTCGGCGACTTTCACAATCTGGCGGTAGATGTTGCGCATTTGCGCCATCGCCTCGGCATCGGTCATCGCCGCGGGCTTGAAGCGGTCGTCGGTCGTATCGACGCGCGGACACCCGGCCAGCTTCGCGTAGCGGATCGTGTGCAGGACATATTCAACGCCGAGCGTGGCGCCCTCGGGAATCGACAGCGGGAAAGCCGCGTCGAGCTGAGAGAACGCAACACCGTAGCGGTCCATCTTGCGGCGCAGCAGCAGCGGGTCTTCCCACAGGGCGATGTGCGGCTGATAGCCGAGCCCGTGAATCCAGCTCACGCCGTCGATCGTTCCGCATTCGATGAATCGGAGGCCGTTGCCCTGCGCCCATTGCAGGCACTGCTCGAAATTCCAGTAGGCGCTGTTGAAAGCGTCCGTGTGAAAACCTAGTTGAATCATTAGGGAACCACCGTGGCCGGGCGACCGCTCTCCGCCATCCGCGGCTGGAGGCCGGATCCGCCAGCAGGATCATACAGGCTGATGAGGCGCGATTCAAGTCCCCGCCCTGAGCGTTTCATCAGCAGCGGGCAGTGGGCCGCGGAAAGGAATGCGCTCTGGCGTCGCGGGCTGCGCCAGGTCGGAGTGCCGGCAGAGGTTTCACTCCGCTGGGAAACACCGCCTCGAAGGTTAGTTGCCCGGAGGTCCCGCGGGCGCCGGAGTGCCGCCGCTCATCCCGCCGAAACTGCCGCTGCTATTGGGAGATCCGGGAGCGCCGCCCGTCCCGCTCGCGCCGGGGCTGGTTGGGCCCCCGCCGGCGCTCTTCTGCGCGGCCTCTTTCGGGTCGAGGACGAATTCCCAATAGGAGTAATTGGATTGGCCCTTGTACAGGCGGATGCCTTGTTGTTCCTTCTTGCTGGCCACGCCGACGAGACCCGCTCCGAGCGCGGAAGGGCCTGAAACTCCTCCCGCGCCCGCGCCGGAGGCCGTCGCTCCCACGCGCTGCGAGCCGAGGATCTGTTGGATGGCTTGGATCGCGGGTGGAGCGGACGGGGCGCCCACGGCGCCCGGGCCGCCCGGGCCGCCCGGTTGGTTCATGAACCCCGATCCAGTTGTGAGCGGGCCCGCCGCGGCTCCCGTGGCCCCTGAATCTCCAGCCGATGGCGCTGTCGATGGCTGCCCAATCGGCATCGGGATGCCGTACCGGGGCGTGCTCCCCATCCCGCTGGAGCTTGGCGCCGTTTGATCCGCCGGTCCGGCGCCGGTCTGGTTGGGCCACTGCGGAACCGGCTGGGCTCCGGCTTGGGCCCGGGCCGCCGGGGGCACAAATGGATTCGTGAAGGTCCCGGTTGGCGCCGCCGGCTGCCCCAGCGCCCCGACAGAGGGTTCGGGTCCTTGTGCCTGAGTTGCGTCCTGGCTGGAGTCGGGCGAGGCTTCGACACCCTCGGCCGGCTGCGCCGGCTGTTCGGGGTTCCCCCCTCCGCCGCCCGCGCCCGGCCCGCTTCCCGGGATGATGCGATCGCTGGCCCGGCGCTGCATTGCCGGAGAGTTCGCCTGCCCGGACTGATCGATCAGCGTGGCCGATGCGCCGAT
>JBEKHU010000382.1:0-4484 GCA_050012115.1 Bryobacteraceae bacterium
CCATCATCTTTCAACGAGAGCACCCGGCGTCAATTGGAGTAAGCGGAGTGGCGAGGAATCTGTGAGGATCGCGTAAGTGCTTGAAAAAATGGAGCGGGAGACGGGCTCGAACCCTCGACGTCCAGCTTGGGAAAATGGACTTCGATTGTAAATAAAGAACTTAGGCGTCCATGGCGCTGTTTTCTGGTCAACAAAGTCTTTTGTTTTCAAGCGGCAGCTTTCGGCATCCTAGTTAACAAGGTAAACGAGGCAACGGGCGAAGCCGCACATGCGCGACGGATCGCCGGTAAACGCTGGGCGGCCACTCGTTATCGATCGCGGTCAGTCCTGACGAATTGCCCAATCCCTGCGGCACATCAGGGAGGGTTTCCCGGCTAGGTTGCGCCTTTCGCCGTAGTTCTGACTGGGAGAAATTCTCGACGGCAGTAGTCGAGTGGGCCGCCGCCGAAGCGAAACTTCGGAAGAAGAGGAGACGGGGCGGGCGCGTCAGGAGATGTCGCGAGTTCCGCAGTGGAGGAGTGCCAGACAAACGGCGAGAATGAAGATGTGCTTTCTTCGCCTCGTGCCACAGGGAAATCCCGCGTCTCCAGATTCGTGCTTGGGTTTTACCGCAGCGAAGAACACGGCGAGGAGGCGCTTCGCGAGACTCGCCATAGTGGGTTCCGGCGCTCGGCTGTCATCCATCGCGCGTCAGACGGCGGTCTGAAGCATTTCCATGATGGACTTGGACCTCGTGAGCGGGTCGCATTCGGGGCGACCCTGGCGCTCGCCGCCGCCGCGCTGGCCGCGATCGGGGGCCTGCCTCCCTGGGCGGTGGTCGCATCGGCGTTGTGCGGTTTTCTAATCACTTGGTTTGGCACACTTTGGTTGGGACTCGGGATTCGCAACAGAGTTCTTCGCGGCTATCGCGGCTTGGTCCTTCCCGGAGAGAGCCTCGTGGTGGTCGAAGCAACCGAAGATGAAACGGCCGATGTCGTCGCGGTCCTGCGGCACATCGCTCATCCATCCGTATTCGCGATTCGTCCGGGGCCTGGCTTCACTGCCTCGACGGAAACTGCCGGCCAACGGCGCGAACCGACCACCATGGCCAGCTTGCCGGATTGCGCGGCGGGGTTGGCGACTTCACACGAACTCGAGTCGTCGACCCGATCGCGGCCGCTGCTGCCGATTTTGCGGGAGTGCGAGGTTATCATCGAACGCGCGCGGAGGGATCTGGCCGAAGCCGTACGGCTAGAGTATGGCATCACGCATGCGGCCGAGTGGCTCCTGGATAACGCATACCTCATTCGCTCAAACATTGCCGACATCCGGCACGACCTTCCCGACAATCACAACAAGATTCTGCCGGTGCTAACGGACCGGAGCTGTCTGGTCCGGCTGCGCGTCTATCATCTCGCCGCTGAATTGAGCGATCGCACCGGCCACCGGCTTGCGGCAGAGAGCATCATCAGCTTTCTCGACGCGTATCAGCATCGGTCTCCGTTGACCATCGCCGAGCTGTGGGTGTTCCCGCTGATGTTGCGTTTGGTGCTTCTCGAGCGGCTGCGGCGGTTGTCAGAGTTGACGAGCCTGCGCCAGCATCAGAAGGAACTAGCCGACTTTTGGGCTGACCGCCTTCTGAACGCCGCCCATCGCACTCCCGAGCAGTTCGAGGAAATGGTCGCCGAACTCGATCGCCGCGGCAACCAGCTAACGCCCCATTTCATTGCGCGCCTCGGCGAGCAACTGCACCAGGAAGAGTCTGCGCTCGCTCCGATCCAGAAATGGATCCAGGAGAAGACGGAACACCACTTGGCCGATATCATCCGGGCCGAGCATACCGAAGAAGCAAATGATCTGATGTTGATCGCCAGCGCGATTGGGAGTCTGCGCCAGTTGTCCGAACTCCAATACACGAAGATTGTGGAGGCGGTGAGCCGGATGGAGGCGATTCTGCGCCAGGACCCGGCAGGCATTCATGCCCGCAGTGATTTCGCCACGCGCGACCGTTGCCGCCGGGTTGTCGAAGCAGCAGCGCGCCAGTCGAAGTTCTCCGAATGGGACGTGGCTCGGCTGGCGGTGGACCTCGCGCAACCGGCTCCGCGCGGCAGCCGTGAGCAGTGCGTGGCTTACTACCTCCTTGACGAAGGATTGCCGGAACTCGAAAAGCGCCTGCGGCGCCGCATTCCCTGGCGCGAACGGTGGCTGCGTTTTCTGCAGCGACATGGGACGTTCGTGTACCTGGGCAGTCTCGCTGCACTCACCGCCGGACTTTCGGGTGCTTTTCGGTTCGCGGCGCATAGCGCGGGAGTGGCTTCACAAGGGATGCTCCTGTTGCTGGGGATACTCGCGCTCTTCCCGGCCAGCGAACTCGCCACTTACCTGCTGCAGATGTTCCTAACGTGGATTCTTCCCCCGCGTGTGCTGCCGAAGATGTCATTTGAGGAGGGAATCCCGGAAAACTGCGGCACTCTTGTCGCTGTGCCGATGATGCTGCTTACACCGGAGTCGGTCCGTGGCGAGATCGATAGGCTGGAAGTACGCCACTTCGCGAACCCGGGTGCGAATCTCTGGTTCTCACTCGTGTCGGACTTCACTGACGCGACAGAGCGCGAGATGCCAGAGGACGACGGTCTGCTGGGGTTGGTAATGAAAGGCATAGAGCAGTTGAATGCACGTCACGGCCATGGCCGGTTCCTGCTCTTCCACAGACCGCGGGTGTGGTGCGAGACCGAGAACCGCTGGATCGGCTGGGAACGGAAACGAGGGAAACTCGAGGAACTCAACAGTTTTCTGAATGGCGGGGAAAACCGGGAGTTCCTGCGCGTCGGGTCGCTGCCGGAGAAGATCCGGTACGTGATCACGCTGGATGCCGATACCCAACTCCCACACGGCAGTGCGCAAAGGCTCGTCGAAACCATCGCGCATCCCTTAAACCGCGTGGAGCTCACGGGGGACGAACGCAACCGCGCTCGCGGTTACACCATTATTCAGCCGCGCGTGAGCATCACGCTCCCATCGGCAACGGCCTCACGTTTCACGAGGTTATTTACGGACGCGCGTGGGACGGACCCGTATTGTCAGGCGGTTTCCGACGTTTATCAAGACCTGTTCGGCGAAGCCATCTACCATGGAAAGGCCATTTACGATGTGCGTGCCTTTCACAAAATACTCAACGGGCGATTCCCGCAGCAGAGGCTACTGAGTCACGACCTCATCGAAGGAGCATACGCCGGCGTCGGATTGGCCACCGACGTGGAACTCTTCGAACAGTTCCCGTACGACTACACGAGTTACAGCAAACGGCAACATCGATGGGTCCGCGGAGACTGGCAGATCGCTTCATGGAGTTTGCCGCGAGTTCCGGCAGCAACCCGGCCGGAGCACGTGCCGAATCCCCTGACGCCGATCAATCGCTGGAAGATTCTAGACAACCTGCGCCACAGCCTGGCGCCGCCGGCATCTTTGCTGCTGTTACTGTTCAGTTGGAGCTGCCAAGCCGCTCCCGCGGCCGCCAGCACACTGGTGGCGGCGACCCTCGTGGTTCCGCTCTTCTTTCAGTTTCTCGACCGCCTGATCGCGCAATGGCAGGGTGACGGGCGGGGCTGGCGGGAAGCTAACAGTGATGTGAATCGGGCGATCGTCAAGGCGGCCTTCCTGCCGCATCAGGCCTACCTCTCCGCCGATGCCATCGTTCGCGTCCTGTACCGGCTTAGGATCAGCAAACACCATCTGCTGGAATGGCAGACAGCGGAAATGTCGGACCAGTCGGCACGACTGTTCCTGGATCCCTACCGTGCCCATTTCTTCTTAATCTACGCCATCTCCGCGGCGTTCAGCCTGGCGCTGGAATTCCGTGGCAGTTTTTGGGAACCGGCTTGGGCTCCTTTTCTGGCGCTCTGGATTGCGGCTCCCGCGGTTCAGCATTGGATCAGGTCGCAACGCAGCGCGCTGAAGAGAGCGGAACGGGTGGAAGTCCACGACCAGCGCTTTCTGCGGCGCATCGCCCGTGACACCTGGCGCTACTTCGACGACCTGGTAGGACCGGAGCGCAACTGGCTTCCGCCGGATAATTCCCAGGAGGCCTTAAACGTTGAGGTCGCCGATCGTACTTCGCCCACAAACATCGGACTGTGGCTGATGTCCGCGGTCTCGGCGCGCGATCTCGGGTTTCTGACTCCCGGACCAATGGTTGACCGTTGTACCGCAACGATCGAAACGCTGGCAAAGCTGGAAACTTGCGAGGGCCACCTTCTCAACTGGTACAACACCCGAACTCTGGAACCGCTCCCGCCAAAGTACATATCGACAGTCGATAGCGGAAATCTCATCGCGAGCCTGTGGGTGCTGAAGCAGGCCTGTCAGGAACTGGATGCGGAAGCGCAATTGGACGCGCGCGCACTGCGCGGCTTGGCCGATACGTTAGCGGTCATTACGGAGCGACTCCCGTCGGATCACAGTACCGGTGTTCCTCTAGCTGTGTTGCGGGGACTGTTCGAGGAAGA
>JBEKHU010000383.1:0-4481 GCA_050012115.1 Bryobacteraceae bacterium
CCGATTACATCGTCGATACCCTCCGCCGCCCGCTGCTCGGTTACTTCATGACCCGCGGCGGCCACGATTTCACCGTGCCGATGAAAGCCATCTTTGGTCCGAAGGCGATGATCATCAATGAATATGCCGGCTCGGGCGGCGACGCCATGCCCTGGCTATTCCGCAAGCTCGCCATCGGCCCCCTTGTCGGCAAGCGCACCTGGGGTGGATTGGTCGGCGTCTATGACTTCCCCGCCCTCATCGACGGCGGCGGCGTCACCGCCCCCAACCTCGCCTTCTACAACACCGAGAAACAGTGGGACGTGGAGAATCACGGCGTCCCGCCCGACGTCGAGGTCGAGTTCACTCCCGCCCTCGTCCGCCAGGGTCACGACCCGCAGCTCGAAAAGACTGTCGAATTGTTGTTGGAGAAACTCAAGACCGCTCCTCAACCCAAATACGAGCGGCCGGCGTTCCCCAACTACTACAAGTAAGCGCGGCTACAGCCAAGCCCGGCGCGAAGCCTCTGCCCGCACTGATGCCCGCATGGCTTCGCGCCCCCACTCAACCATTCGGCGGTGGATCATTTTCTGGATAGCTGACCGCAGGCCCGGAATACGTACCTCGCGCTTCCCGGAACGCCGCTTCTGGGCCACGGACCACACAACTCTGTTTTCTTGGCACATTCAGATGGAACTGGGCTATAGGAGCGCCATTGGCGCTCGGTAGTCGGCCTCTGCCAGCGCAGGATCCTCGCGCCCGCTTCTCCTGCCCGCACCTGAGTTCAGCCTGATTCCGGAAGCTGGCGGGCATCGGCGGCACGCTGCGAAGAAGTGCTGCAGCCGATTCCGACTACAGGCCGGCGCGGCTACATGTCCATCTGGCTGAGGGCCTCGACGATGCTGGGCTCGCTTGAGGCGAAGTCGAGCTTTTCCGTACCCGCGTATGTGTTGCCGCGAAATTGCGCGATGTACTCGGGTGAATTGTCGCAATAGACCTCGAGTTGATTGCCGTCGGGGTCATGGAAATAGATGCTCTTGGTGACGCCGTGATCGACGGTGAAGTCGATGGGAACAGCGCAGTTCTTGAACTCCCGGTAGGCGGCCCGTAGATGGTCTTCGTCGCGCAGCCTGAAGGCGATGTGCTGCAGGCCGATCGAGCGAAAACGCTGGGCATCGGCGTCCATGCCCACTTCCATGCAGGCGAGTTCGTGATGGTCGCGGCCATTGCTGGCGAAGAACACCATCCTGTACTCCGGCAGGGCCATCATTTCCTTCAGCCCCAGCACCTCGCTGTAGAATTTGCGCGAGCGTTCCAGGTCGCGCACCTTGATCACCACATGGCCGATTCTGTCGGGTCCAACCATAGTCGCCTCCTTCTTAGCAGCGCTTTACACTCAAGTGTATCGTCGGCGGTCCGCTCTGTCGACGGTCTTGTGGAGTGCTTGAATCAGGGCCGGCGGCACTGCCCACCCGTTAACGTTGCATTCCTTTTGCGCCGCGGGGTCCCCGGCCGTCTGTCCTCATGTTTTCGCCCTCGCGAGGTTGGGGAGGTTGTCTCCTCTTGAACGGTCCGCTACCGCCTCACCGCCTCCCATCGCGGCAACGACACCGTCGTCCTATAGTTCGACTCGTTGTAGTCCGGGCTCCTGTCCGGCGCGTAGATCTTCGCTCCTTGGAACGGCCGGTCCTGCGTGTAGATCCAGACCCGTTCCTGGTCCCACAGGATCACCTCGTCGCGCTGATCGCCCGTCACGTCCGCCGTGTACGCCGCCAGGTCCGGATGACCGTCGTCGGGGAACATCACCACCCGCCGCAGTTGGCCGTCCACCATGCCGCCCTCGCGCGCATTGCCCGACAGCAGCACGTACTCCTGCCCGTCGCCCTTCCAGTTCACCGGCAGCAGCGGGCTGCCCGTGTGGATCGGCTCCCCCTGCTCCACCAGGTTTCCGTCCCAATCGAAGATGCTGATGATGCCCGGATTGCGCCAGTAGTTGACCGTCAGCAGTTGCAGCCCCGCCACGTCCATCCGGAATTTGCCGATCGACGGACTCTGTGCATGTCCGATCCGCACGTGCTTCAGCACCTTCCCCTGGATGTCGAACAGGATGAAACCCTCGTCGCTGCCGCAGGCGTACACCCGCGGCGCCGCCTTCGGATCGGGACTCATGTTGACGATCGCGATCCCGTCGGCGTGGTCTTCGAGTTCCTTGTCGTGGCTCCACATCTGGCGCCCGGTGTGGTCCCACAGCGTATAGCCGATCGCCATCGTGTCGTACCCGCTGCCGTCCACGTCCAGCATGTGCGGGAAATGCCCCGTCTGCCCGTTCTCGCCCTTCCACAGCAGCTCCAGGTTGTTGTTGTACACCCAGAAATTCTTGTACCGGTCCTTCACCAGGATCTCGTGCCGCCGCTTGTCCCCCGAGAAGTTCAGGAACGCGATCGAGTCCCCGTTGTTCAATTCGTACGGCCGGTGCACGCCAGCCGGAATCGGCGGCATCCACACCCACTTCTTCACCTTCCCCGTCCGCCCCTCCAGGACCTGCAACTGGAAGTCGCGCACCACCACCACCTCGTTCTTCCCGTCCCCGTCGACATCGTGAATCTGGAACGGCGTGTCGTTCGTCAGCAGGCCGTTGCGCGCGTCCGGCCGTCCCAGTTGCCACAGCACCTTCCCATCCAGGTCCACCGCCGTCAAGCAACTGATCTGGTCGAACCCGTCGCCGCCCACGCGCGGGATGTTCTGCCCGATCAGCATGTCCATCCGCCCGTCCCCGTCCAGGTCCCCGAACCGCACGTTGCGCCCCGCCCCGTACCCCGGCGTCGCGAACTTCTTCCACAACTTCGGCTGCGGATTCCCCGCCCTCAGGCTCGCCAGCTCCGCCTCTTTCCTCTGGATCCGTAGCTCGATTTCCCGTTGAACCTCATTCCCCGCCGTCACCCGGAAATCCTGAAATCGCGCCGGAATCCGCGCCGTGACGCCCGTCTTTCCCTTGACGATCTCCCCGTCTTCCGCCTGCAACACCAGCTTCCCGTCGATGTACGCGCGGATCGTCTTGCCCTGGTTCTCGACGCGCAGGACGTAGTACTTCTTCACGTCGTAGCGGAACTCTGCCCGCGCCAGCTCCCGCCACTCGTCCACCCGGAACGTCTTCTCGAGCGGCTGCCGCACCGCGAGCCGCACTTCCCTGCCCCCGAACAGTTGGAACGCGTAATAGTGCCGGTTGGTGTGATACCGGAACACCACCCCCGCCGTGTCGTCCAGCGACAGCGGCCGCACCTTCGCCTCCACCGTGTAGTCGCTCCACTCCTGATCGCCCGTAATGAACAGGGCATCGGTGAACATATTCGCCGTCTTGTCGAACTGCTGCTCCAGGTACGGCTTCCCGTTTTCGTCGCCGGCAATCCACGCGTCCTGATGGCAGATCGCGTTCTCCCACGGCCCCAGCGGCACGCCCCGGTTCGCCAGGTAGTGGTACTCCTGGATCGCCCCGTTCAACTGCCCCACGGGACTCGACAGCCACCCCGGCGGATAGCGCGAGAAATCGTCGCGGAACAGTTCGCCGCCCACGAGAGGCAGTGACCCGATGACAGGCAGTAAAATGGTGACCGCCGCCACGGTCTGGATCAACAAAGCTCTGGGGTACATACGTGCACATCATCATAGGACGATTCGCCGTCAGCGTCGCGCTCTGCGCCTCCTGCACCCTCGCCCAGGATTGGGAACGTGAGGTCCGCGCCCTCCGTCCCGCCTCGACCGCGGCAAGCGAGCAGGCCCTGCTCGACTACCTCGAAAACCGCGTCAAGACCGTCCTGGACGCCATCCCTCACGCCTCCACGCCCGCCCAGGCCGCCGCCGAGCGCCCCGTGCTGCGACGCCAATTGGAGCTCTCCCTCGGCTTCCGCCGCCTCCCCGCCCCCGACCCGCAACCCCGTGTCGTTGGCACTCTCCAGCGTGACGGCTACCGCATCGAGAAGCTCGTCTACCACAGCCTCCCCGGCGTCTCAGTCCCTGCGCACCTCTACCTACCCGCGAACCTGACCGGCCCCGCCCCTGCGATCCTCTTCTACACCGGCCATTGGTACCCCGACTCGAAGGCCCGGCCGGACTTCCAGGCCTTCTGCATCAACATGGCCCGCCAGGGCTTCGTGGTCCTGATTTTCGACACCTTCGGCCAGGGCGAGCGCGGCATCTCCACCCGCGATCACCGCCGCGTCGAGCTCCTCCTCGCCGGGGTCGCCCAGCAGGGTCTGGCCGCTTATGAGACCCAATGCGCGCTCGCCGTGTTGACGGCGCGCCCCGAGGTGGATCCCGACCGCATCGGCATGACCGGTGCCTCCGGCGGCGGCTACAACACCTGGATCACTTCGGCCCTCGACGACCGCATCAAGGTCGCTGTCCCGGTCGTCGGCACCAGCGATTTCCTCGAACAGATCCAGGTCACCCGCGCCCTCGACTGGTATCACGCCGACGAGCACTGCCACTTCGTCCCCGGCCTCATC
>JBEKHU010000384.1:0-4468 GCA_050012115.1 Bryobacteraceae bacterium
GAAGGCCAGCTTGTCCACGATCATGTGATCGCCAATCAGTACCGTGTCTTCCATCGACGACGTCGGCACCACGAAGGCTTGCAACAGCGTCGCCGTGCCGAACACCAGCAGCAGGATGGTCACGGTCCACTCGGCGATGAACGAGCGCGCTTGTTCGGCGAAATCGGGACGAGTCCCCGGCGCAGCGCTCTCGCCGGCGGCGGGCTTCCCTGGCTCGCCCTTCTTCGTCTTGCGTTTCATCTTCTCGGTAATCTGGCTCAATCGACGGCCTCAATTCCCCGTTGGATAGCCGCGAACCAGCAGAAAAGTCCGGCTCCAGCGCGTTTTTGTCGGAAAGAATCTCACGATATCCCACAGGTGCGCGAAGTCCACGCCCGAACTCGTCAGATGCTCAGTCGTGGCGTCGAAGGACCAGTACACCAGCAGCGGTTTGCCGATGATGTTCGACCGCGGAACGAAACCCCAGTACCGGGAATCGAGCGATCGGTCGCGATTGTCGCCCATGGCGAAGAACGATTCATCGGGCACCACGATTTCGCCTCGTACGACCGTCCTCTCCAGCATCGCGACAGCTCTCTCGTCGACGCGCGTATTCGGCTCGGAGGGAAAGTTGTCGCGATACGAGTCCAGCGACAGGTCCTTGTGATACTTGTACGGCTCCCGCAGCGGCTTTCCGTTCAGGTAGACCTGTTTGTTGACGATCCGCAGGTGGTCGCCGGGCACTCCGATTACCCGCTTCACGAACGTCTGCCGCACGTCCACCGGGTAGCGGAAGACGATGATGTCCCCGCGCTTCACGGGCGTGTACGGCAGCAGGTACTTGCTCACAGGCCCCGCGGGCGCATAGGACAGCTTGTCTACCAGCAGGTGATCGCCGATCAGCAGCGTGTCCTCCATCGACCCCGTGGGGATCACGAACGCCTGCACCAGTGTCGTGGTCCCGAACAGCAGCAGCAGAATCGTGATCGTCCACTCCGCAATCGCGTTGCGTGGCGATTCGCCGGGCTCCTGGCCTTCTTTCGTGGTTGGTGGTCCGGGCGGCGCCGCGGATTCAAATGCGGGCGGGGCCGCCATCTCCTGATCGTGCACTATCTGTTATTGTACCGGAACGAAAGCGGCGCCCTGCTCCCTTGTCTCAACGCGCCGTCGGCTGCGTCTCCACCGTTTCGCTGAACGACGAACGGTCCCGCAGAAACAGCGTCAACCGGAATCGCAGCGCCTGGTCGGTGCCGCGGTAGATCAGGCCGCCCCGCGCCAGATCGTCGGCTGTCAGAGTCATGGGCTTGGTCGTCGCGCCTTCCTCAACCACCAATTCGCCACGCTTGGCCGTGCGCACGGCCACTGCCTCGGGGTTCCACTTCACGTGATAGCTCTCACCGAAGCGCGACACGCTTAGATCGACTTCGTACGGGTCGCCCGTCAGCGCCAGGTTTTGCGCGCGATAAAAGCCCAGCCCCACCTCGAACCCCAGCACAACGCCCAGAATCAGGAAAATGAACGAGAGCGGGACCCAGACCCAGCGATTCCGCTTGACCGGTTGCCGCACCACGCCCGGTTGGCTGCCCTGTGCGGAGGCCGTTTCACGGAACACTTCTCCGGCCGGGCTTCTGTCCTCCGCGGCGCGCGCGAAATCGTTCTCCGCTCCCGCTTCCTCCGCGCGCGCGGCGCCCGCGGTCAGCGTGAGCGGCTGGCGTTGCCTGCGCCGTCGCCGGCTCATCAGTTCGGCGATCTCATCGTCCGTGGCAGCCGGGAAATCGGCCTCGGCCTCCGTGGCCCGCGCTTTGTCAGCCGGGTCGGCATCGGTCTCTGAGACCAGGTCCGCGGGAAGCGTTTGCGGAGCCTGCGCCGTTGGCCTCCCTCGCTCCCGCGGCGGGGCTGCGCCGACACCCATCTCCTTCCGCCGGAAGACGAACGGCCGCGTCTGCGGCTCGGATGGAAACGCGCCATTCTCGCGGCACAACACCACCGCCTCGTTCGGTCGCGTGTTGTAGGGTTTGACCAACAGGCAGATCGACCCGTCATCCGGGAAACGCGCGTCGAGCAACGCCAGATCCTGCTCCGTAAGCTGGATCGCGTCCCGCGTGATGCTGCGGAAAAAGCCCACCACCCGCAGTTCGCCGGCTTCTGCCTTCGCCGACCGCTCCAGAGCGCGGTCCAACTCCTGCAGATCCTTTTCCGACAGTACGTACGAGGGTCCCAGCAGATGCTCGCAGTGGATGCTCTCGAAATCCTGCACCCGCACGATCAGCTTCGCGCCCCGCTCGGCGCTCCCCAGCAGCACCCCGCCCACCTCGGCCCCGCGCTTGGGCAGCGCGCCGAAGCCCCGCATCACCTCGTAGTTCAGGCGGTCGATAATCTCGGAATACAGGTAGACGGCGTAGTCCTTGCCCGTGGGCTCCCAAACGTAGTAGCCGGACGGACTGGCGGGCGCGGGACTGGAAGGAGGTGTTTCCATTCTGCCTGCAGGCGCCTCCCTCCCCTGGGAGACGCCCCTCGATTGATCATCCTACGCGATGCGCCTGCCCGGCGACGCGCCGGTGCTCGCCCCTTACGCGGCCCCTCCTGCCGTCGCCTCTTCGCGATACGTCAGCGCGGCCCGCAGGTAGTCCTGATTCAGGCGGGCGATGTTCTCCAGCTTGATGTTCTTCGGACACACGGCCTCGCACTCGCCGTAGTTCGTGCATGCGCCGAATACCTCTTCCTGCATCTGCGCGAGCATCCGCAGCGCCCGGCGGTCGCGCTCCGGCTGCCCCTGCGGCAACCGGCCCAGGTGCGAGATCTTGGCCGACGTGAACAGCATCGCCGACGCATTCGGGCACGCCGCCACGCACGCTCCGCAGCCGATGCACGCCGCCGCGTCCATCGACATGTCCGCGCACTTCTTCTCGATCGGGATTGCGTTGCCATCCTGCGCGCTGCCCGTGTTCACCGACACGTAGCCCCCCGCCGCGATAATCCGGTCGAACGCCGCGCGGTCCACCATCAGGTCCTTGACCACCGGGAACGCCGCCGCCCGGAACGGCTCCAGCCACAGCTCGTCGCCGTCCTTGAAATGCCGCATGTGCAACTGGCACACCGTCGTTCCCCGCATCGGCCCGTGCGGTACTCCGTTGATCATGAAGCCGCAGCACCCGCAGATGCCCTCCCGGCAGTCGTGTTCGAACGCCACCGGTTCGTCACCCTGCTTGATCAGCCGCTGGTTTAGCACGTCGAGCATCTCCAGAAACGACATGTGCTCGTTGACGTCCTGCGCCGCGTACTGCACCATCCTGCCCGCGCTGTTCGCGTCTTTCTGTCGCCAGATGTGGAGCGTGAGTCTCATCGGGATGCCTCTCTACTTGTAATTCCGCTGTTGCAGATGCACGTTCTCGAACGCCAGCGGCTCCTTGTTGAGGGCCGGCTCGCGGTTTTCGCCCGTGTACTCCCAGACCGCCACATGGCAGTAATTCTGGTCGTCGCGCAGCGCCTCGCCCTCCGCAGTCTGGTACTCCTCGCGGAAGTGCGCTCCGCAGCTCTCCTCCCTCACCCGCGCGTCGCGCACCAGCAATTCGCCCAGTTCCAGGAAATCCGCCACCCGCCCGGCCTTTTCTAGCTCCTGGTTCAGATCATTGCCGCTGCCCGGCACGCGCACGTTCTGCCAGAACTCCTCGCGAATTTCCGGAATCCGCTTCAGCGCCTGGTCCAGCCCCTGCGCGTTGCGCCCCATGCCGCACTCGTCCCACACCACCTTGCCCAGCTCGCGGTGAAACTCGTCCACCGTCTTCTTGCCCTTCATCGACAGGAACTTCTTGGTCCGCTCCTCGACCTCGTGCCTGGCGGCAGCGCACTCGAGATGCGTTTCGTCCACCCCGCCCGGCTTCACCTGCGCCAGGAAATGGCCCAGCGTGTACGGGATCACGAAGTACCCGTCGGCTAGCCCCTGCATCAGCGCCGATGCCCCCAGCCGGTTGGCTCCGTGGTCCGAAAAATTCGCCTCGCCCAGCACGAACAGTCCCGGTATCGTGCTCATCAGTTGGTAGTCCACCCACAGCCCGCCCATCGTGTAGTGCGATGCCGGGTAGATCCGCATCGGCACTTTATACGGATCCTCGCCCGTGATCCGCTCGTAGATCTCGAACAGGTTCCCGTAGCGCTCTTCGATCGTGTGCCGGCCCAGGCGCCCGATGGCTTCCGCGAGATCCAGGTACACGCCCCGCCCGCTCGGTCCCACGCCCCGGCCCTCGTCGCACACGCGCTTGGCCGCGCGTGAGGAAATATCGCGCGGCGACAGGTTGCCGAACGCCGGATACATCCGCTCCAGGTAATAATCCCGCTCATTCTCTGGAATCTGGTCCGGACTCCGCCTGTCGCCTTGCTTCAGCGGCACCCAGATCCGCCCGTCGTTGCGCAGCGACTCCGACATCAGCGTCAGCTTCGACTGGTACTCTCCGCTCACCGGAATGCACGTCGGATGGATCTGCGTGTAGCA
>JBEKHU010000385.1:0-4464 GCA_050012115.1 Bryobacteraceae bacterium
CCGTCTGCCGCACGTCAACATCTCTCGCGGTGAGCGAGCGGCTCTGGAGGATCTTTTGACGCAACCCCGGTAGTTCCACCGTCTCTTCGGGCCAGTCGAGGACGTGGACGTAGATCTGGCTGCCGCGGTAGGTGCAGCCGCCCCAGTTGCCGGAGGGGATAGGACCACCGCGCGTCCCGTAAATGCTTTCGCCGAAGTTGTGCAGCCACCCGCCCAACTCCTTCAGCCGGGCGACCTGGCGTGGCTCGATCGGCCCCAGCGCTGTCGGCCCGACGTTCAGCAGAAGATTACCGTCATTCACCGCCACTTGCACCAGCAATTGAATGCACGTACGAAAAGACTTCATATGGTCGTTTGGCATGTAGCCCCAACTCGTGCCGAGCGTGCTACACGTCTCCCACGGGCGCTGCGTGTTGAATGCCCCGACTCGACCCTCGGGCGTGCTGAAGTCGCCCTGCCAGTCTCCCGGGCTCGCGGCGCGGTCGTTGATCAAGATGTCGGGCTGGAGATTTCGAATCATCGCATACAGTTCGTGCGGCTCCCAAAGCGGCTTGCCGGCGTAATGTTTGTCCTGCGGCCATTTGCTGTCACGCGTACGCCAGCCACCCGGACCGAATTCGAGCCCGCCCAAGCCTAGCCAGTCATCTCCGCCTCCGTCGAACCACAGGATGTCGATCTTCCCGTACTGGGTGAGCAGCTCGCGAACCTGATCGTAGGTCTGCCGTTTCATCGCCTCCGCGCTTTCGCGGTACATGCCGGGGAAGAAGAAACCGGGGAATCGCCAGTCGAGCGGCGAGTAATAGAGGCCAACCAGCAGTCCTGCTTTCCGGCATGCACAAGTGTAGTCAGCGACGAAATCACGCCTGGCCGCCGAGTTGGTACTCTTAAATTTGCTGACCTTGCTGTCCCAGAGGCAGAACCCATCGTGGTGGCGCGCGGTCAGAACCATGTATTTCATCCCCGCCGTTTTCGCCGTCGCCGCCCATGCCTCCGCGTTGAATGCATACGGCTGGAACTGGTCCATCAGACGCTCATACTCGCGATAGTCCATCTGCTCGGTGAAGACCACCCACTCACCCCGGCCGAGAATGGAATACAACCCCCAGTGAAGGAACATCCCGAAGCGAGCCGTCCGCCAGGCTTCGATCGCTGCCGGAGGCGCGCCCCAAGAGGACGTTTCAATTGCCGATTGGCCCCTCAAAACGTGAGACGCTGGACTTGCCGCGGCGCCAAGCAGGAATGTGCGGCGCGAAAATTCAGAGTGCATACGTCCTCCGGTACTCGACGCTTACGTTACCAGATCGCGCGGAATGGTGATTACCGCCCCATATATTCAGGCTCATGATAGCCAGATCTGGTATTGGCGAAAACACAGTGGTCTGCCATGAGTGGCGGTCATCTCCATTTCATTAAAGCGCCCACGATCTGATGCCAAATCCTTATTGCGGTGGCTAATCGGACAGGTTAGTGGCTAATGGCCGGCACCCACCTGCGACGGTAGCAACTGGAAGGGGAAGCCATTCTTGCCAAGGGTTGTATAAAGATCCCAATTGCTCGCTATTGGGGTTTGCGCCCGGTCTCTGTTACGGTCAAAATCTGGTCGGCGGGAACATCGTCAAGCACTTGGCGAATTCCGGAGGGCCATTCGACCTCCAGGCGGCGGATACATGCATCGGCCCCTAGACCGAAGTGAACAATCCGGTCACTCGACGCGGCATAGCCGGTGGATGTCGTGGCGCGGTTCCATTGTTCCCGCGACGCGGTGACGACGTGTACTCGCGCGCCAAGACCATCGCGATTACTGCGGGTTCCGACGAGTCGCAATTCGATCCAGTGGCCAACCGGTTTCGTGATGTTGTGCAGGATCAACGGCGGCTCGTTCAAACGTGTCACGACGATGTCCATGCGGCCGTCCCGATCGAAGTCGCCAAAGGCTGCGCCCCGGTGGAAGGCGGCGCCTTCGAAGAACTGTGCTGAAAAAGTCCCGTCGCCCCGGTTCAGAAACGCGCTGTTTTCCTGCCGCGACTTCCGGTCCGAAACAAGCTCGGCATTATCCACCACATTGCCATTTGCTGTGAACACGTCTTTGAACCCATCGTTATTCAGATCGACTCCGCCCAGGCTCCACCCGCTGAGCGGCAAGCTCGCCTCTGCGATGCGGCTGGGCGCACTCACATCCACGAAACTTCCTTGTCCAATGTTTCGGAAGAACAGAAAGCGCTCGTTGGTCAGAGCGGTAACGAAGAGGTCTTCGCGGCCGTCGTTGTGGAAGTCGCGGAACTCAACTCCCATCGAGGATACTGCCCGGCCCTGCTCATTGAAGGCCACGCCAGCCTCCAGAGCGCATTCGCGGAACCGCCCGTTGCCTTCGTTGTGGAAGAGGAAGTTGGGTTCGGTGTCGTTGGCGACGAAAACATCGAGGCGGCCGTCTCCATCGTAGTCGCCAAAGGCCACACCCATGCCTTTGCCGGGATGAGCAGCGATGCCGGATTCGCGCGAGACGTCGCGAAAGATACCGTTCCCTTCGTTGTGATACAGCGAGTTCGGCAAGGCCTGGTAGTGGTGCGGATGGCAGTAGAAACGCAGACCGGCGCGCGCGTCGCCGCAGAAGGGCTCGGCAACCGGATCCCAGGTGACGTAGTGGACAACGAAGAGGTCCAGACGGCCGTCGTTATCGTAATCGAACCAGCCCGCGGCGATGCTCCAGCCTACGTTGTCCCGAAGGCCGGCGCGCGCGGTGACGTCCTCGAACGTGCCGTCGCCGCGATTGCGATAGAGGGTGTTGGAACGCACTCCTGTGACGAACAGGTCCACCCAGCCGTCGTTGTCGAAATCCGCCGCGGCCACTCCCATGCTATAGCCGTGGCCCGCCAGCCCCGCCATTGCAGTGACGTCGGTGAAGGTCCCGTCGCGGTTGTTGTGGAACAGTCGGTTGGAGTAGCCGGCATCGCCTTTGGAGAGAGCGGGCAGAGAAGCCCCGTTGGCGACGAAGATGTCGGGCCAGCCGTCGTTGTCATAGTCAAAGACGGCCACGCCGGCCGGCATCGTCTCTACCTGGTGCTTCTCGCCGGAGGCGCCGTTGCGAACCACCATGCCGAGTTCGCGTGCCTCGAATCGGATCGGCTGCACGGTGGCGCCGGCGCCTGGTGGCGGCGCTGCGGAAAGAGCGCGGCGCACCCGCTCGTATTCCCGGGTGTCACCAGAGTCCTTCAGGATGCGAAGGCTTTCCGGTCCGCGACCGCGGCGATACAGGAACAGCCCATAGTCACGCAGCGCTTCCGGATTTCTCTTTTGGATTGCGATGCGATAGCACTTTTCTGCCTCATCCGGCTTGCCCAATGCTTCGTAGGTGAGCGCCAGACCGTGGCACACGGTACGCTCGTCCGTGCCTGAGCGGAGGGCTGTTTCAAAGCTGCGGCGGGATTCTTCGAAGCGCTCGACGCTGTAATAGGCGCGAGCAAGGTAGTAGCACGCCTTGTCCTCGGCCGGATCGAGTGCACAGGCTCGCGCCAGCGGAGGGATCGCACTGGGATACTGTTCCCGCGCCGCGTAAACCATCCCCAACAGCTTCCAGGCTCGCGCGAATCGAGGCTGCTCCTTCACTGCCTGAAGCAAGGCGGTCTCTGCGGTGTTCCAGTCTTCGCGTCCAAAGGCGGCTACACCACGCTCGTAAGCGCTCGGCTGGCTATCAGCCAGCACGAGAGCCAGCAAGGCCAGTCCAAGCCCAGAACGCATACTCAATGCCTAACGTTGTCAATCATTCAGCCAGCCCAAGGTGTCTGCCTGCAAGGCTCATTATAGTGTGGTGTGCTCTGTGACACTGGGGACGTGCACGGGGTACAGGCCTGTGCGCGGGTCCGCCGGGCAGTGCAGTTGGACACAATGAGCAGGAGCGCGGCGCCGGAGTTCAGGCTGTCACGCAAGACGATCCGGAAGATGTCGGCTCACCCTGCTCCGCCGAGTCCGTAGCCGGGACTGCCGCAGGGTTTGGAACAGCTAGAACAACGCCCTTGTAGGTTGCCACGGAAGTCCTGGCGGTTTCCGCCTGCCGCCCACTGCACTTCTTCTTCTGTTCGACCCTGACCCCATTGACGGCAGCGACTAAGTGTTTTCAACGCCGAGCGGGTCTACGCCCATCCGGCCCCGCTCCCCTGCAAGACGAGATTCGATGGGAGCAGAATTTGGGGGTCGCGTCCGATAGCACGCAACTCCGATTCAGTTTCACCCCGTGAGTAATCCACGAGGGATGCTCAATGGATGGTAAACGTTAGTGCTGTATCGGGAGCACCCCGGTGCGATTGTCTTTCGGGGATGGACGAGCGTGGATCGCCGGGTCGCTTTCGATACAGCCGTTTGAAGGAAGCCGTTTTGGCGCGGGACGTGCTTAGTGGGTATTGAATCGAGTTTGCGATACGCGCTGTGATAATCGTGCTACGACTGCATGGTTGAGATCGGTTCGCACTG
>JBEKHU010000386.1:0-4464 GCA_050012115.1 Bryobacteraceae bacterium
AGCCTGGCAGCCTCCCGGGGATCCAGGAGAGAGTAGCGGCCGTTGCCGTCGAGCGACATGGCGATCGACGTATCGGTCTCTTTCACGCGCACAATGGCGGCGTCGAGACCGGGCCCGGCGATTGTGTTGGTGCGCACCGTATAGTCGTACTGCTGCCAGATCCAACTCTTGTCGCAGAGATCGGCGGAAGCCGCGAGGGTCAGCAGATCGGCAGTCAGGTTCTTTGAAACGAATGCCGGCGCCGCGAGCGGAGCGGTCCGCAGCGGCTCGGTGTAGGGCCGGTTATAGAGCGGCGCTTCGTCGGCGAGCTGGCGGCTGGGGATCTCGGCTACGACGGCGCCATGGTTGCGCACGCGGAGCATGCCGTCCGCGGTGACATGACCGATGATGACTGCGTCCAGGTCCCACTTCCGAAAGACGTCGAGCACTTCCTCCTCGCGGCCGGCATGGGCCACGAGCAGCATGCGCTCCTGGGACTCGGAGAGCATGATCTCGTAGGGCGTCATGCCGACAGCACGCTGCGGGACGTGAGCCAGATCGAAGTCGATGCCCGTGCCGGCGCGGCTGCCCATTTCGCACGTGGAGCAAGTCAGACCGGCGGCGCCCATGTCCTGAATCCCCGCCACGGCCCCGGTGGCCATGGCATCGAGGCAGGCTTCCAGGAGCAATTTCTCCATGAACGGATCGCCCACCTGCACGTTGGGCCGCTTCTGCTTGGACTCTTCGGTGAACTCGGCCGAAGCCATCGACGCGCCGTGGATGCCGTCGCGCCCGGTCTTGGCGCCGACGTAGATGACGGGATTGCCGACACCCGTCGCTTTGCCGTAGAAGATCTGATCGCGCTTGAAAACACCGAGGGCGAAAATGTTGATCAGCGGGTTGCCGTTGTAGCTCGGCTCGAAGACGCACTCGCCGCCCACCGTCGGCACGCCGAAGCAGTTGCCGTAGTGGGCGATGCCGCCGACCACGCCGGAGAGAATGCGCTGGTTGCGCGGGCCCGCCGTAGGGTCGTCCAGCGGACCGAAACGCAGCGCGTCCATGACCGCGATCGGCCGGGCGCCCATCGTGAAAATGTCCCGCAGGATGCCGCCGACGCCGGTGGCGGCGCCCTGGAAGGGCTCGATGAAACTGGGATGGTTGTGAGACTCGATCTTGAAAGCGATGCACCAGCCGCCGCCGATGTCGAGAATGCCGGCGTTTTCGCCCGGCCCCTGCACCACGCGCGGGCCCCGGGTGGGCAGCATCTTCAGATGAAAGCGCGAGCTTTTGTAGCTGCAGTGCTCGCTCCACATCACGCTGAAAATGCCCAGTTCGGTGATGTTCGGCTCGCGGCCGAGAATGGCAACGATGCGCTGGTATTCGTCCGGCGTCAACTGATGAGCCTGGACGATCTCCGGTGTGACTTCGCTCATGTACTTACCTGGCTACAGGACAGGCCGAAACGAGGGAACGGAAGATGGCCAGGCCATCCGTGGAGCCAACCAGCGGCTCCGTGGCGCGTTCGGGGTGAGGCATCATGCCCAGGACGTTGCGCCCCGCGCTCAGAATGCCGGCGATGTCGCGCATCGAGCCGTTCGGATTCTCGACGTACCTGAACGCAATCCGGTCTTCGTCGGCGAGCTGATCGAGCGTCCGCTCATCGGCGGTGTAGCAGCCCTCGCCGTGAGCGATCGGCATGCGGAGCTCGTCGTCCAGGGAAAGCCCGTTGGTGAAAGCGGAATTCAGGGTGGCGGGCCGGAGCCGGACTTCGCGGCAGATGAAGCGGAGTCCGCGGTTGCGGACCAGCATGCCGGGCAGCAACCCGCATTCGGTGAGGATCTGAAAGCCGTTACAGATGCCGAAAACCAGGCCGCCGTCCGCGGCAAACCGTTTCACCGCGGCCATGATGGGCGAAAACCTGGCGATCGCGCCACAGCGCAGGTAGTCCCCGTAGGAGAAGCCGCCGGGCAAAATGACACAATCACAACCGTTCAGGTCAGTATCCTGGTGCCAGAGGAATTCCGCCGCGTGCCCGAGGTTGCGCGAAGTCGCATACCAAGCGTCATGGTCGCAGTTGCTTCCGGGGAAGACGACGACTCCGAATCTCATCACGGGAGACCTCAAGTTTATCAGATGAGTTACGAAGACGAAGCCGCAAAGGTGCGGCTCGCCGCGCGAGCAGGCGTATTTCCTGAGGAAAACGCGCTAATCGGCGGCGGCCACGGCCACAGCCTTCGGCTTTTTCACTGAGCGCCTCTTGGTTTCGGGAGGCTGGCGGTCGATCTTGCGGATCGACGGAAGGGCGATTTCAAGCACGAACTTGCGCTCGCCGGACTCGTCGAACTTGATCGTGATGTGCTGCTCGGTACAGAGCAAGACAGAACCGGGACCGAACTTGGGGTGTTCGACCTGAGCCCCGGAGTTGAAAGGCGGTTTACTGGCCATAATGGAGATGTGAGGAGCGCCTCGACATTCGTAGGATAGCAGAAGCTCAGGGGGGATGTCGAACGGGCCTATCGCGCGATGCGTATCGCCCTCATTGCAAAGGCCTTGCGCCAAGCCCCGGGAAGCCGGGCGGCGGTCGCGCCGCGAGCCGGCGTGGGCGCCGCGCCTCTCCCATGAGCGCAGCACGGAGCGGCCCGCGAGGAAAGTGCGCCGGATCGGCCCGCCGCAGCATCCATAGCCGAAGCGGGCAGGCAGCCCGCGCAGGCAAACGAATTGCGAAAGCAGCAGATTCCGCCGCCATTTATGGTGCACGGTCGCCGCACGAGGCGCGTCAAACACTGATGTGCGGGTGTGTCCCACAATCGTGGTGAGTCTTGTCTGCGCCGGCGGCGGATGGGCGGAGTCGCGGCCGCTGGCCAAGGTCTGCAAGGCGGTTGAGAGCCGCTACAACGGAGCCAAAAGCCTGACGGCGCATTTCGACCAGCGCTACCACGCCCCGGGGCGGCTGCCGCGTGCCGAATCGGGGGAACTGGCGCTGCGCAAGCCCGCGCGCATGCGTTGGGATTATGCTTCCCCGGCCGGCAAGTCGTTCCTCTGCGACGGCAAGTGGATCTGGTTCTACAGTCCGGCGGCCCGCAAAGTGGAAAGAAGCGCCCTGCGCGAGACGGACGATTTTCGGGCGCCGCTGGCATTCCTGCTGGGCAAGCTGAATTTCCACCGCGAGTTCGGACAGCTGACGCTGCGCGAAAGCGGCTCGGACACAGTCATCGAAGCAAGCCCCAAAACCGGGAGGCTGCCTTACAGTCGCGTCGAATTCAGCATCGCTCCCGACAACCAGATTCGACGCGTCGTGGTGACCGGACAGGACCAGTCGGTGATGGAATTCGTGTTCACGGACGAGAAACTGAACGCCAGCGTGGCGGAATCGACGTTCCGATTCGTTGCGCCGCCGGGCGTCCCGGTCGTTGAGGTAGAGACTCCCAGCGAGGAGGAGCAACGCTGATGGCATCCTACCGGCTCAAGTACGCCGATGCCCGCGGCGAGGTCCGCCAGCAGGTGCTCGAAGCGCCCAATGAAGACGAACTGCGCGAGCGTCTCGTCAACCAGGGCTACCTGGTGTACTCCATCCGCCCCGCCGCCGGAGTCGGGATCTCGGGCGGGCGGCGGAAAGGCAAGATCAACGTCGAGAAGTTCCTGATCTTCAATCAGCAGTTCGTGACGCTGTTCCGTGCCGGCTTACCCATTCTCAAAGCTCTCGATCTGCTCGCCGACCGTCTGACGGACAAGAAACTCGGACCCTATGTTTCGGCCATCCGCGACGACGTGAAGAAGGGCGCGCTGCTGTCGGAGGCATTCGAACGGCAGGGCGTTTTCCCGACGATTTACGTCACCTCGGTGATGGCGGGCGAGAAGAGCGGCGCGCTGGGCGACGTGCTGGAACGGTATGTCACTTACCAGAAGCTGGCGCTTGCCGTGCGCAAGAAGCTGCTGGTCTCGCTGATCTATCCGACGGTGCTGTTCACGCTGGTCGTGGGCCTGGTGATTTTCCTGATCACGTTCGTCGTTCCGCGCTTCGCAACGCTGTACCAGACGTCGGCGGCGAATCTGCCTTTGCCCACGCAAATCCTGATGGCGGTCGGCGAGGCCGCGTCGCGATACATCGGCGGCGCGGCGGTCGTGCTGGCCGCGGTGATCATCGGGGGGCGCTTCTTTCTGAGAAGCACGACAGGCCAGCGCTGGTTCGACCGCGTCAAGCTGAAAACGCCGGTTCTCGGAGAGATCTGGATCAAGTACCAGGTGGCGCAAATCGCGCGGCTGATGTCCACTCTGCTCGCCGGGGGCATCCCGCTGGTGCAGGGGCTGGCGACCGCATCGACGGCCTCCGGCAGCCCGCTGATCCGCTCGGCCCTGGAACGCGTGGAGCGCATGGTGCGGGAGGGGCAATCGATGTCTTCAGCACTCAGTTCGACGGTCGTCTTCCCGCCGCTTTCCATCGACATGGTCGAGGTCGGGGAATCCACCGGCGCTCTGCCGCAGATG
>JBEKHU010000387.1:0-4461 GCA_050012115.1 Bryobacteraceae bacterium
GAGGCGCGCAACCGGGTTTATGCGCGCCACCCGAAGACCCAGTTCATCACGCTGCACTTTGGCAACGACGCCGAGAACCTGCCGTATGTGGCGCAGTGCATGGACAAGCTCCCGAACATGCACGTGGACCTCGCCGCGCGCGTCGGCGAGCTGGGCCGGCAGCCGCGCGCCGCGCGCAAGTTCTTCGACCGTTACCAGGACCGGATCCTGTTCGGCACCGATGCCGTGCCGCATGGCGACGACACGCCGCAGCAGGTGTTCGGCGACAAGCTGTACGAGATCTACTATCGCTTCCTCGAAACCGAGGACGAGTACTTCGACTACGCGCCGGCCGACGTGCCGCCGCAGGGCCGCTGGAGGATCTATGGCGTCGGCCTCCCGGATTCGATCCTGAAGAAGGTCTACCATGCCAACGCGGAGCGGCTGCTGGGAGGGGTCTAAGGATAGCTGCCCAGCCGCCCCTCGGCCGGAACGGAGCGGGGTCCGGGCCAGATTGGGACTTCCAACCGGGCCGGAGTAACGGTATCCTCTACTAATGGATCGGCCGCGCGTGGCGTGCGGCGCTTCTAAAACGGTACGAGGAGTGATCCAAAGGAGAGCGGCATGAAATTCAAAGCGATTGTCCTGATCGGCCTGGCTGTGATGCTGGCGCTGGGCCAGACTTCGGCCCCGCGCGCGGCGCAGAAGCCGGCCTCGCAGGTGGACAACGTGATTCAGTTGGTCAAGGCCGGCATGTCCGAGGGCCTGATCATCAAGACCTTGCAGAAGCAGAACAAGCCGATGGACCTGACGCCGGCCGACCTGGTGAAGCTGAAGAATGCGGGCGTTTCGGAGAACATCATCGGCGTGATGATGGACCCCTCCAGCGCGCCGGCCGCGGCCCCGGCGGCGGCTCCGGCTGAAGCCGCGCCCCAGGCAGCTCCCGCGCCCGTGCCGCAGGCGGCGCCTCCGGCGGAGGCGAACCCGCCGGCTGCCGCGCCGGCTCCCACGGGTCCGCCCACGCAGGCCCAGAAGAAGCGCGTGATGATCGACGAATTCGACTATTCGGCCGTGATGAATTCGGTGCAAGCGGTGTTCGGCACGAATCAGAACATCGGCAAGGGCATTCGCGCGATGCTGGTCACACGCCTGTCGCAGCAGGGCAATGTCGTGGTGATCGAGCGCGCCAAGATCAACACGCTGATGGCCGAGCAGGACCGCAACGTCGGCGGCCGCGTCAAGGCGGGCAGCGGCGCGCGCGTGGGCAATATCTCCGGCGCCGACGGATTGCTGGCCGGCGACATCGTGATCTTCGGCCGCGACGACAAGCACACCAGAGTCGCAGGGGGCGGCATCATCGGCCGCGGCATCGGGGCGATCGCCTCCAGCAAGGACGAGGACAAGGCGGTCGTGGCTATCGATTACCGCTTCGTCGACGCCGAAACGTCCGAAGTCATCGCCTCGGGCGAGGCGCGAGGTGAATCCTCGCGCAAGAGCAAAGGACTCGGCGGGATGGCCGGGGCGCTCGGCAAGGGCGTCGGCGGCGTGGGAGTCGACATGACCAGCTCCAACTTCGCTTCGACCATCATCGGCGAGGCGACGCAGGACTGCGTCAACAAGCTGGCCGACATTCTGCTGGCGCAGACGGCCACGATGAGGAAGTCGGACCGCCCGGTGGAGACCACGGTGGCCGACGTCGCCGGCAACGTGCTGACCCTCGCCGCTGGCTCGGCCGCCGGCGTCAACGTCGGCGACGTGTTCGAGATTCTCCGGGTCGTGCGCACAGTGAAGGACCCCGCGACGGGTGAAGTGCTGGACCAGATCACCGAAAAGAGCGGCGAACTGACGATCACCAACGTGCGCGATCGGATTAGCATTGGTTCCTTCGTCGGGTCGCAACCCCAGGTCGGCTACCTCGCCCGCAAGCGAGTCGCGGCGCAATAGGAAAAGAGCATCGACAAGCAGCAAGCGCCCGGCCGTTGTTGTGGGCGGCCGGGCGCATGAAGGATGCCAACCGGGCGCTGATCATCGCCCAAACCAAGGATCCGGCCGAGGCGCAGGCCTGGTGAACGAGGATCCATTCGTGAAGAACGGCGTGGTGAAGGCCAGCTTCGAGGTGTGGGGCCACTGCTGGGCGGCGGGCGTTCCGGCGCCGGATTTCGCCGCGGTGAAGTCTAAATAGACCGCATTCCTCACGAGGAGGAATCGGGAGTCTTCGGACGGGGTTTTCGCGGGCTCCCTTATCTCGAATCGAGGATGAAGGCCGGCGCGTAGCCGGAAAGCGTGGAATAGGTGCCCTGCGCGGCGCTGATCCGGGCCACGCAACCCTGCACCTTGCCGAGGAAGGCCTGCGGGCTCACCTCGACGTTCAGGTCGCGATACACCACCTCGCCGTAGAGGTCCACGGGGAACGAAACCGGGTGCGGCGTGATACGCTCCTGCACCACGTAGCTCTGCCGCAGCGCCTGGCGGCAGGCGCGATCCCAGGCCCCATCGGTCATCGTGGCGCCGTCGAACACCGGCAGCTCGCCGTCCGAATCGTTGGGCCGCAGCACCAGGCCGTCGCGATGCCTGAAGATGTACTCCGGCAGGTCGATCTCCTGGCCGCCGCGCCGCGTCCGGGCGTGTGTCACCATTCGCGTCCACGGAATCGCCTCTTCAATCGCCTTGCGCTCGGGCGTCGGGAACGAAGCGGTCACCGTCTCATCGCTCAACAGCGCGAACAGCGCCCGCTTGCGCGTCATTTCCGTCCTGAAGCTGTTGACCACGCAAACTTTGCCTTCGCGGTAGGCCCGCACCAGCGGATGCGTGAGGTCGAAGCGCAGCATGAACTCGTGCGCCGTGACGCCGCGATACACCACGTCGATGCCCACGCCGTTGGCTCGCAGCACGCCGCCGCGGTACTCCATCTGGTCGGGGGAGATGACCTCCACCTCGAAGCCCGCGCGGCGGAACACCTCGGCCAGCAACAGGTGCTCCTGCGTGTCCACGGTCTGGAACGGCTGCTTGAACTCGAGGATGCCGATTCTCGGCGCAGTCCTGCCGCCGAATTCTTTCCAGGCTTTCAGCAGCGCCGCCAGCAGCGGCTTCACCGCGCCCGTCTTCTCCAACCGGAACCGCTTGCGCAGTTCCTTGACCGGCGCCATGTCGAAAAACAGGTCGCTCAGAATCTCGCCGTACACCACGCCGTGCGGCAGGTCGGCCTGGCCGCCCGTGACGTGCAGGCTGCCGTTGTTGACGTGCGTCTCGAGCAACGCCGAGATCGCCGGCGAGGCATAACCGGGATCCACCGCCGCCAGCATCTTCTCCGCCGGCAGCATCTCCATCCGCGCCATCAACTGCGGATCCTGAATCACCAGCAGCCGCAGCCGGTCAATCGCCGCATGCAGCGACTCCGCGCTCTTCACCACGCTGATATACTGGCGGCGGCTCAGGAAGTGCGGCCGCAGAACGGGAGAGATGGGGCGGCCTGCCACAACCAGGTGGCGTGCGGCCATCTGGTCGCGCAGTTCCGCTACCCAGTCCGACGTGCGGACGGTGTCGCTTTCCAGGATTCTGTGATAGCGTGCGACCGCTTCTTCCAACTGCGTCATGGTGAAAAATGAACTAAGGTTTAACCCCTAATATCGCACAGGTAGCCTATCGTTGTGAATAGTACTACAGCGATAGAAGACAACAAACGGTTTGTAATCAATGGATTATAGAGAATTTAACAATATGAAAATACGGAACCTCGCCCTGCTGATTCCGGCGCTTGCGGTCCTGATTCAACCGGCCCTGCGAGCCGACGAGGGGCTGTGGCTGCCCAATCAGTTCCCCGCCGCGGCGGTCGAGAAGAAGTATGGGTTCCGGGCGCCGGCGGAGTTCGCGAAGCACCTGCAACTGGCCGCCGTGCGCTTCAACAACGGCGGCACCGGCAGCTTCGTCTCGCCCGACGGTCTGCTCTTCACCAACCATCACGTGGGCGCGGACTGCGTTCAGAAACTTTCCTCGCCCGGGCACGACTTCATCAAGGACGGTTTCTCGGCCGCCACGCGGGCCGAGGAGCGGCGCTGCCCCGATCTGGAAGTCAACGCCCTGCTGAACACCACCGAGATCACCAAGCAGGTGACCGAGGGCGTCACTGAGCAGACGCCCGACGTCGAAGCCGCCCGTCTGCGCCGCGCCAACATCGCCAAGATCGAGAAGCAGTGCGCTTCAAAAAGTGGCAACCGCTGCGACGTGGTGACGCTGTTCGCCAGCGCGCGTTACGACCTCTACGAATACAAGAAGTACACCGACATCCGGCTGGTCTTCGCGCCCGAATTCGCCCTGGCGTTCTTCGGCGGCGATCCGGAGAACTTCACCTACCCGCGCCACGATCTCGACATCACGTTCTTCCGCGCCTACGAGAAGGACCAGCCGGCCCGTCCGCTGGACTACTTCCGTTTCAGCAAGGAGGGCGCGCGCGATGGCGAGTTGATCTTCACTTCCGGCAATCCC
>JBEKHU010000388.1:0-4451 GCA_050012115.1 Bryobacteraceae bacterium
GAACGGCGCACTCGAGCCGGTGAGCTGGAGCGAGGCCTTGGCTGCGGTCGCCGCGCGGTTTGCCGAGGTGAAGGCGCGCCAGGGCAAATTCGGCGTCGTCGGCTCGACCCACTCCAGCAACGAGGAGAATTACTATCTGCAGAAGTTCGCGCGCGCCGGCCTCGGTACGTCGAACATCGATCACCGGCGCAGCGGCGACGTGACGACACTGTTGGACGCGCTGAGCGGCCAGCAGAACGCGCTCGCGACCGTAGGTGATCTCTATACGACAAAAGCCGCGCTGGTTGTTTCGGCCGATCTCGCCCAGCAGCACCCGTTGCTCGCCTTCCAGCTTCGCGCCAACTTCCGCCACCACCACGCTTCGATTTACACCGTCACGCCCGGCCCGGTGCGCGAGCGCGACTACGCCGTGAAGAGCATCGTCACCGCGCCGGGCCAGGAACTCGAGGCCCTCGATGGGTTGCGGGAGGATCTGGCCAGGCACGAGAATCTGGTGATCGTCTTCGGCGCTTCGATCAAAGGCGAGACCGTCCGCCGGCTCGTCGCGTTCGGGCAGTCGCTTGGCGTCCAGGTCAAGTACATCTGCTTGGTGGACGACTCGAATTCGCGGGGTGCCATGGACACGGGCCTGCTGCCCGAACTGGGTCCTGGCTATTGTCCGGTGCGCGAGTCGGGGCTGGAGCCCGGCCTGGCATTACCGGAGATGCTCGCCGCCCCGGATCTGGATGTGCTGTGGGTGATCGGCGCCGATCCGCTGGAGCGGGTCACGCTCTCCGCGCACGACTGCTTCGTAGTTGTCCAGGACCTGTTTCTCACCGCAACCGCGCTGCGCGCCGACGTCGTTCTGCCCTCCGCCAGCGCTTATGAAAAGAACGGCACTGTGACCAATGTCTGCGGCGAGGTGCAGCGGCTGAGACAAGGGCCAAAGGTGATGGGCGTCAAGAGCGATCTCGAAATCCTGGGCCTGATTGGAAAAGAGATGGGACTGAGCATTGGAGTCTGGACGCCGGACAAGGTCTTTGAGGAGATCCGGCAGACAGTGCGCGGCTATAATGTCGCTTTGCCCATCATCGCCACTGGCGGCGCGGCGCAGACCATGCCCCTGAATGGCCGCGTGCTTGCGGACTCACGACCCGAGTTGATCCACACCGACGGGGAGACGCTGTTCACGTCCGGCACTTTGGGACGATATTCGAAGACGCTCAACTCCCTGATGGAAGCGCCGGGGGAGCTGTACAAACCATGACCCGGCAGACCCGTTTGTGGCTGGAAGTCTCGCGATGAACTTCTTCATCCTCAGCCTGATCAAGACCGGCGTCGTGTTGTTCGCGCTGCTGACGACACTGGCGTACCTACAGTGGATCGAGCGCAAGGTGCTGGCCCATATTCAGCTTCGCCCAGGCCCCTACCGCGTCGGCCCGCATGGCCTGCTGCAGCCCGTCGCCGATGTCCTCAAGCTGCTGACGAAGGAGGGCCTCATGCCCCCCGGCGCCAACCGGTTCTTCTATCTGCTGGCGCCATTCCTCGCCGTGGCGGTCTCGCTGATCTCGATCGTCGTCATTCCGTTCGGCCCGCAGATCGAGATCTTCGGCGTGCAGACCAACATGGGGCTGACCGACCTCAACATCGGCGTCCTGTTCATACTGGCCATCTCTTCGCTCGGCGTTTATGGTGTGGCGCTCGGCGGCTGGGCATCCAACAGCAAGTACTCATTGCTGGGCTGCCTGCGCAGCTCGGCGCAGATGATCAGCTACGAACTGCCGCTCGCGCTCGCGCTGGCCGCTCCGCTTCTGCTCGTGAACACGCTCAACTTCCGTGAGATCGTGGATGGGCAGGGCGGCTTCTGGCTCGGCGTCCTCCCCAAGTGGAACGTCTTCGCGGGCCCGTTCCCGCAGATCTTCTCTTTCGTCATCTTCCTCATCGCGTCGTTCGCCGAAACGAACCGCGTGCCGTTCGACCTGCCGGAGGCCGAGAGCGAACTGGTGGCGGGCTTCCACACCGAATACAGCTCCCTGACGTTCGCGGCCTTCTTCATGTCGGAATACGCCAACATCGTGACCGTCTGTTGCGTCGCGACGGTGCTGTTCCTCGGCGGCTGGCAGCCCCTCTGGCCCGCGGCCTATGGCAGCGATTACGTCCCGGCGCTGCTGCACTTCGCCACCGCCGCGGCTCTGTTTTATCACGGCGCGCAGGCGCTGAAGACGCGCCTGTGGGACCGCTTCTCGTTCCCCGTTTTTGGATTCGTGTTCCTCGTGCTAGGTGGGCTATTCCTGGTCCCTGTGCTGAAGCCGATTCTGGTTCCGCTCTTCTGGTTCCTGGCCAAGGCGGGGCTGCTCGTTTTTCTTTTCATCTGGATCCGCGGCACGCTGCCGCGCTTCCGCTACGACCAACTGATGCGGTTCGCCTGGACCTTCCTGTTCCCGGTGGCCGTTGTGAATCTCCTGGTGACGGGCCTGCTGGTGGCCCTCACGTCGAAGTAGCGCGGGTACGCTCTCATGGACGGTTTGCTCTTTCTCACGTTCGCCGAGATCGCCGTCGGCTGCGCCATCAACCTGGTGCTGCAAACGCATCCCATCTCCAGCGCCCTCTCCCTGGTGGGCGTCATGGGCTCGCTGGCCGTTCTCTATCTGCTGCTCGGCGGCGAATTCATCGCCGCGGTGCAGTTGATTGTTTACGCCGGCGCGATCATGGTGCTCTTCATATTCGTCATCATGCTGCTCAATGCGGGCGCGGAGAAGCGGCCCACGCGGAAGGTCGTCACCGTTTGGGTCTCGCTGCCGCTGCTGTTCACTCTGATTGCGTTGGCCGCGATCCTGATCGAGTCTCAGGCGCCGAAAACCGAAGTCGTGAAGTTCGGCGGATTCACCGGCGGCTCGGCCGCCATCGTTGGCCGCGCGCTCTTCACCCGCTATCTGTTGCCTTTTGAAATCACCTCGATCCTCATCCTCATCGCCATTCTCGGCGCGGTCGTGCTCGCGCGGAAGGAGATTTGAACCGATGGCTGGCGATTTTCCCATCCCGCTCCCTTCCGCCTCGGTGCCCCTGGCGTGGTACCTCATTCTGAGCGCCATCCTGTTTACGCTCGGCGTCGCCGGATTCCTCCTCCGGCGCAATATCATCACCGTGTTCATGTCGATTGAACTGATGCTCAATGCGGTGAATCTCTCATTCGTGACGTTCTCCTACCGGCTGAAGCAGGTCGATGGCCACATCTTCAGCTTCTTCGTGATGGTCGTCGCCGCCGCCGAAGCGGCCGTCGGCCTGGCCATCATCCTAACGGTCTTCAAGAACCGCTCGACGCTCGAAATTGACGAAGTCAGCTCGATGAAGCTCTAACCAGCGATGCACCAACTCTGGCTCATCCCCGCACTTCCCCTGGCCGGGTTCCTGGTAAACGGAATCCTCGGCCGCCGGTTTTCGAAGCCGGTGATCAACGCCGTCGCTATCGGCAGCGTCTTGCTCGCGTTCCTCTGGGTAGTGAGGACGCTCTTCGCCCTCGGCGCGCTCGACCAGCCCTACGTCGAGCGATATGGCACCTGGATCGCCAGCGGCACGCTGAACATCGGGTTCGATTTCGCCGTGGACCGTCTCTCGGCCTTGATGCTGCTCGTCGTCACTGGCATCGGCGCCCTGATTCACATCTACGCCATCGGCTACATGTCGCACGAAGGCGGCTACTATCGCTTTTTCGCCTACCTGAACCTCTTCATGTTCTTCATGCTCACTCTGGTTCTCGCGGCGAACTACCTGCTGCTGTTCGTCGGCTGGGAAGGGGTTGGCCTCTGCAGCTACCTACTGATCGGTTTCTACTTCCTCAAGCGCAGCGCCACGGAGGCGGGCAAGAAGGCCTTCGTCGTGAACCGCATCGGCGATTTCGGCTTCTCGCTGGGCATGTTCCTGATCGTCGCCCAGTTCGGCTCGCTCGACTTCCAGACCGTATTCGCCAAGGTCGGCGCCCTGCCCGCTGAGCGCGGCCCAGGCATGCTGGCCATCATCTGCGTCCTGTTGCTGCTCGGCGCCTGCGGCAAGAGTGCCCAGGTACCGCTCTACGTCTGGCTCCCCGACGCCATGGAGGGCCCGACGCCGGTTTCCGCCCTCATCCATGCCGCGACCATGGTCACCGCCGGCGTCTACATGGTGGCCCGGTCGGCCGTGCTGTTCAACCACGCGCCCGCGGCGCTGGAGGTCGTTGCTTACGTCGGCCTGATCACCGCCGTGCTCGCCGCCACCATCGGCCTCGCCCAGTACGACATCAAGAAGGTCTTAGCCTACTCCACCGTTTCCCAGCTCGGCTACATGTTCCTCGGCCTCGGCTGCGGCGCCTACTCGGCGGGCGTCTTCCATATCATGACTCACGCTTTTTTCAAGGCGCTGCTCTTTCTCGGCGCGGGCAGCGTGATCCATGCCCTCTCCGGCGAGCAGGATCTGCGGCTCATGGGCGGCTTGTGGAA
>JBEKHU010000389.1:0-4438 GCA_050012115.1 Bryobacteraceae bacterium
TGCCATCCGCTCGCGACCGGCGGTCTTGATCCCGTTCGATAGGATTGCACTATTCCCATGGCTGACCTGAATCCAAGTTCCTCGCAGAAGCCCAAAGAACTCTCGATGGAGACGCGCCTGATTCTGGCCTTCGCTCTGATGGGGCTGGTGTTGGTGGCGGCTCAGTATCTGATGCCCAACGCCAGGCCCCAGCCGAAGCCGGCCGCGACGCAGGCGCAGGGCCAGGCTCAGCCGCTGGCCCCGGTGGAGGCGCAGGCGCAACCCCAACCGGCAAGCTTGCCGGCGGTCCAGAAAAAGGCAGGGAGAGCGTCCGCCAAGCCGGTGCCGCCGGCGCCCGTGATACAGTCCCAGTCGCACGAAACGAAGGTGATCCAGACGGACGTGTACCGGGTGGAGTTCTCCAACGAAGGCGCGACCGTCAGGAGCTGGAAGCTGACTCAGAAGCGCGGCAAGGATTACCGGTACAAGGATTCCAACGGCCAGCCGTTGGAGTTGACGAGCGTGGAAGGCAATACGAAGGCGGGCTGGCCGTTCTCCTACGTGTTCCCGAAGACTCAGCCCGGCACGGATTTGAACAAAGCGCTGTTTACGGTCAAGCAACCCGACCCGCTGAGCCTCGAATTCGAGTACAGCGACGGCAATGTGCTAGCCCGCAAGACCTTCAAGTTCGAGCAGAAGGCCTACCGGCTGATGGTCACCTCGGATCTGGTCCAGGGCACACAGGGCGTCCCGCACCTGCTGGCCTGGCGCGCCGGTTTCGGCGACCGGACGGCGCACAACGAGGCCGCGCAGCAGCACGCCGTGTATTTCGACAGCTCGAATAACAAGCTGGTCGTGGAAGACGCGAAGACGGGCAAAAACGGGCCAGTCCTGCACTCGGGCAGTTTCCAGTTTGCGGGGCTGGAAGACAGCTACTTCGCGGGAGTGGTGCTTCCGGAGCCCGGGGCCGTGCTTGATTTTCAGGTGTGGCAAGATTCCTACAAGCTCAAGCCCGACGGGGACGATGTCCCGCATGTCGGCGGCGCGCTCGGCGGGCAATCCGCATTGAAGCTGAGGTTTTTCGTGGGGCCGAAGGATCTCGACGTGTTGCGGGCCACCGATCCGAAGCTGGATCAGATCATCGACTGGGGCTGGTTCTGGTTCATCGCCAAACCGCTGTTCCTGGGGCTGCATTGGGTGTACGACAATCTGGTCAGCAACTGGGGCTGGGCGATCATCGGGGTAACCGTCATCATCAACTTCCTGATGCTGCCGCTGCGCTACTCGAGCATGCGGTCGATGACCAAGATGTCCTCCTTGAAGCCGCAGATCGACGCCCTAAATGAGAAATACAAGGGCGTCGGGATGAGGGATCCAAAAAAGCAGAAGCAGAACGAGGAATTGATGGCCTTGTATCAGAAACACGGCATCAACCCGATGGGCGGGTGTGTCCCGATCCTGCTGCAGATGCCGTTCTTCTTCGCTTTCTACAAGGTGCTGTCCACCGTGATCGAGTTGCGCGGGGCCAACTGGCTGTGGGTCACCGATCTGTCACAGCCGGAAACGCTGACCATCCGCCTGCTGCCCATCGGCATGCTGGTGTCGCAGGTGCTGGTCCAGAAGATGACGCCGTCCACCACCACCGATCCGTCACAGAAGACCATGATGATGGTGATGCCGGTTGTTTTCAGCGTCATGTTCTGGAGTGCCCCCAGCGGCCTGGTGTTATACTGGCTCACTGGCAACGTGGTCGGCATCTTCCAGCAGTATTTCTTTAACAAAGCCACTCCCGCACCCATTCGGGCCGCCACGATCGTCAAGAAGAAATAGCCGGCTGCGTTGAACACATGAGCAGACGCGAATACAACATCACCACCGTCGGGGATCAGGTCGAAGACTTTCTGGACCGGGTTCTCGATGCCGCCGACCTGGATATCGACTTCGACCTGTATGACGGCGACGAGACCCAAGCCTATTTCGAGGGCCCGACGCTTGTCGTCAAGTTCGACGGTCCGGACATCGGATACCTGATGGCGAACAAGGGCGAGGCGCTGCTTGCCCTGGAGCACTTGACACAGGAAGCGCTACGCATGAACTCCGACGAACATGCGTTGATCTGCTTTGATGCCAATGACTTCCGCTTGCTGCGGCAGGAGGAGTTGCGGTTGAGCGCGCTCACCGTCGCGCAGCGTGTCCGCGAAACCAACACGCCTTACCGGTTCAACCCGATGAACAGCCGGGAGCGGCGCGTCGTGCACCTGGCGCTGCGCGGCGAGACCGACCTGCGCACGGAGAGTTCGGGGATCGGCCCGGGCCGGCACGTCGTGGTCTATCCGGCAGGGATGCCTTCGCTGCCTGAACTGCCGCCGCAGCCGGCCTTTCACGGGCACGGGCCCGGGCACGGTTCGGGACATGGTCCCTCGCGCGGCCGCCCATCGGGACCACGCTCGGGTGGCCCGCCGCGCCGCGGCCGCCGCTGATTTTCGCCAATTGTCGTGAATCTTCGCGACACTATCGTCGCCATATCGACTCCCCCCGGCTCGGGTGGCCTTGGCATAGTGCGCCTCTCGGGTCCGGATGCGCGGAGGATTGCCGCGACGATGCTTCGGTTTCAGACCGGATTTGAGTGGCGCAGCTGGACCGCAGCCCTCGCGGATCTTATTGATGAAAAACAGGATACGGTTGACCACGTGGTCGTGACCTGGTTTGCGGCACCACGCTCCTACACGGCTGAAGATGTGGTGGAGATCGCCTGTCACGGTTCCATGGTCGTGCTGCGCCACTGCGTCGAGCGGGCTCTGGCAGCCGGCGCACGGCCGGCCGATCCCGGTGAGTTCACTTTCCGGGCCTTCATGAATGGGCGCATCGATTTGCCGCAGGCCGAAGCCGTCAACGATCTGATCCAGGCAACCACGCTGCACCAGGCGAAGGTCGCTGCACGGCAGATGGAAGGCGGCGTGTCACGACTGATCAAACCCGTCAAGACGCAGCTGCTAGAGCTGATCGCCCTGCTTGAAACGGGAATCGATTTCGCTGATGACGATGTGCTGGTGGCACCGGAGGAGGAACTCCTGCAGCGAATATCGTCAATTGTAGTTATTCTGGACCAACTAACCGAAAGCTTCCGCTACGGCAAGCTGGTTCACGGCGGCCTGACGCTTGCGATCGTCGGGCGTCCGAACGTCGGCAAGAGTTCTCTTTTCAATGCTTTGTTGCAGCGCGACCGGGCGATTGTGACGGCCCTTCCCGGGACCACTCGCGACACCGTGTCGGAGGTAGCCGCAATCGCCGGAATTCCGGTCCGACTGATGGACACGGCAGGCATTCGGGTCAGCCGGGATCTGGTCGAACAACTGGGCATCGAGCGCAGTTACCAAGCCATGGCGGACGCTGATATTGTGCTTGTAGTATTAGACCTCTCGATACCGTTCACAGAGGAGGACCGTACGCTTGTGGAGCGGGCGCAAAGCCGGGGGCCGTACCTGATCGTGGGCAACAAGTGCGACCTCCCTCGTCAAATGACGGAAATAGAAGATTGCATAGCCGTCTCGGCGACCGAGTATGCCGGAATCGATGAATTGCGCCAGAGGATCTTGCAGGCTGTGGCCCCCGAAGGCGGGGCCGGGCTCCAAGCAGGCTTCATCACGAACCTGCGCCACGAGGGCCTCTTGAGAGAGAGCCGCGAATCGCTGTCCAGGGCGACGGAAGCGGTCCTGAACCGCATTCCCCACGAGATGCTCCTGCTGGACTGCTATGCCGCCCTGCGGGCGCTCGATGAGATGACCGGTGCGACCACGGCGGACGACATCCTGAATCGCATCTTCTCCACGTTTTGTATTGGGAAATAACGGGAATACCGTCAATTCGACGGCAGTTCCACGGCTGAATCCGGGAAGATCAGCTTCCGGACCGAGTCCAGGACGCCGTTGATGAACGGGACTGCGTCCTCTTCGGAGTAGCGGCGGGTGAGTTCAAGCGCTTCGTCGATCACTACGGGAGGCGGAGTGTCCGACTGCTTCATCTCGTAAATCGCCAGGCGGAGGATGTTGCGATCGACGTTCGGCATGCGTTCGAGTCGCCAGTTCTCAGCCCGCTGCAGGATCAGTCCGTCGATCTCAGCGGACTGCCCGGCGACGCCTCGTGCCAGCGACTCCATGAACGGGTCGGGTTCAGTCGGGACAGGGTAGTCCTCACCCGTATCCTCTTCCATTTCAGCGCAGTACAGAGAGCTGTAAAAAGTCTGAAGAGCTTCCTCGATGGGCAGTTTGCGCACGTCCCACAGGAATAGAACCTGGAGCGCGCGCTGACGGGATCTGCGGCGCGCGGGCATTCAGGGTGCTCGCCCTCTACTTCGCCTGGCTGCGCAGGCCGCGGAGTAGGTTGGCCATCTCCACCGCAGACATGGCGGCGTCGAAGCCCTTGTTGCCGCCCTTGGCACCGGCCCGGTCGATGGCCTGCT
>JBEKHU010000390.1:0-4429 GCA_050012115.1 Bryobacteraceae bacterium
CGGTCGTTAGGGTCATAACCATAGGTATTTCGGAAGGAGTCAGTGGGCTGCCATGTTTTTGCGGCTGTGCCGTTTCCCCAAAAGCTCATGTTGGCCCCGCCCGTATCGTCCAGCAGCTTGCTATAAGTGTAATTCACCAGAAACGCAACGCCCTTCGACATGCGGCGCTCCACCCGCAGGTTGAGGGCGTTGTACATCGAGCTGCCCTCGTTCAGGCCCTCCACCAAGAGTGAGCCGCGAGACGGATTGACGCTGAGCAGCGCCCCCAGCGGGAGCGTCGGGCCGGTGTAGGCGTTGCTGTTGGACATGATTTGCCCCGCCACCGGGTTCTGAATCTGCGTTGCCAGAAGCGTCCCCAATGACGGGTTGAGGTACTGTCCCTGGAAGGGGTCCAGATTGTCCTCAACCAGCAGCGTGCCGGAGTGGTTGCCCGCATATGAGAGCTCCGCGAGCATGCTCGATGTGAGCTGCCGCTGCACCGTGAAGTTCCACTGGTACTCGCGGGGCATGTCTGTCTTAGTCGAGAAGACAACGTCACTCAGATTCCCGCCGACCTGATAGTTCGCTTCCTGGACTGTGTGATGGTAGAGCGTCAAATCGCCAGTGTCGAACATGTGCCCCCAGGTCAGCGCCGGAATGCCAGTCCCAGGCAGAGTCGCGTCACTGGGGCCAGCGCCCGACATCGACGGCACTACATCGGACCACATGCTGTAATAGCTGCCGGTTGAGCTGATGTACATCACAGTGCCCGAAGCGCGCAGGGTCGTCTTGTCATTCAGCCGGTAGGCGGCGCCAAGACGGGGCGCGAAGTGGTTCCAGTGATTGGGCTGCACCGTGTTGCCGGGATACTGCGACGTTCCAGCCACCGCCATCGCGCCGTTGGGGTATTTACCACTGCTCGCCCACTGCGGTTCCTGGACGAGCCCAATTTGCGAGGCCGAAAGACCGGCAGCGCTCAGCGCGCTGTTCCAATTCCAGGTTGACGGGATAGTAAAGAACGAAGGGGAATCGGGGTCCCAGGCGACGAGCTTGTTGTGTCGCTCGGTGACTGGGGTCTCCATATCCCAGCGCAGGCCAAGATTGAGGGTTAGCTTGGAAGAGACCTTCCAGTCGTCCTGAACGTATCCAGCATAGTAATTGGTATTCAGAGCCAGGGTCCAGGGCGCGGACTGCTGAGTATAGCCCAAATCGCCGAGCAGGAAGTCACCCATGCCGTTGGCGGCCACATAGTTCGAGTTCGATTGAGTCCACGTGCCTCCAACGGTCGGGATAGTGGCGAAGCCGTCAAAGGACATCCAGCCAAGGCCCGATTCGTAGAAATTGTCATAGTAGCGACGCGCCTCGGCTCCCATCTTCAATACGTGCTTGCTCAGCACCTTAGTGAGCGAAACAGATGGGTCGAAGGAGTTGTACGCGGCCGCATCCGTATGCGGCCAGGCAGTGTTGTTCAACCTTGATCCTCCCCACCCGCCATTGCTGCCAAGAATGGTGGAGAAATCCAATCGGCCCGGTGCGGTCCAACCTTTCACCGCTGGATCGTAAGGAAAGTCCGAGGCGTTGAAGCTGGACGACAACACCGGTCCACTCTGGGAGGGCACGGCATCGACGCCCATCCGCGCCGTGAAGACCAGCGTCGGGCTGATGGCAAAGGTGTAGTTCAGGTCAGTGTTCAGCCCCTCCTTCATTTGAATCGCCATGGCCGGATTGAGGACCCCCATCCACTCGGAGTTTGTGTTGGTGTTGTCGTCACGCTTGAAGCGGAAGAAGATGCGTTGCCGATCGGTGAGGTTCTCATCAATGCGGAAATTCCAGGTCTGGGCGTTAGTGCCCGTGGATTGCTGGCCCGCATAGTTGTCCAATTGGCTGAATCCCGGAGTCGCCGGCCGGTTAGGGGACGGCAAGTCCGCCATCATGGCCGCCGTCATCGGATCGATCCGGCTCGCTGGCACGATTTGGCCATTCCCGCCCATTAGGGTGGTCCGCGTCAGATTGTTGCCCGAGCCGGTGTAGTCTCCGAGCGGATCGTACATCAAAGGAGACGCTCCGTTGTACAGGAGGCCCGTCAAATCGCCCTTCCGTTCATCTGCCGTGGGCACGCCGCCCAACATGTTGACGGCGGCCTGGCGATACTTGGTGCCCTGGTAGTTGAAAAACCAGAACGTCTTGTTGCGTCCATCGTAGATCTTCGGCAGAATCACGGGGCCGCCGATGTCTCCCCCATAGATGTTCTGCTTATAGATCGTCGACTGTCCCCCGGTGGCGTTCTGAAGCCAGGAGTTGGCGTTGAGCAGGTTGTTGCGGAAGAACTCAAATCCCTCGCCGTGCAACTGGTTCGTGCCCCCGCGTGTCACAACCTCCACGATGCCGCCGGAGCTGCGGCCATACTCAGCCGACATTCCGCCCGTAATCACCTTGAATTCAGCGACGGACTCCATCGTGGGAATGGCGTTCGCCAGCACTTCGTGACCGCGTCCGCTGTTTATGTTCTGTCCGTCCACGGCGTAGTCGAGCGATCCGGTCCGCCCGCCGGCCAGGGCCAGGTCCCCTGGGGAATCTGTGCTGCCCACCGCCGGGTTGCTGCTAATGGGACTGGTGCCGTTCGTGGACAGGCCGGTGCCTTGCACATTGCCCGACAGTCGCAGAAGTTCCAATGGGTTGCGATTCAACTGCGGCAGGCTGCTTATCATCGTTGTGTTAATGACCTCACCGGTCTGCGCGTCTTCAGTCCGAAGCTGAGGTGCTTCCCCCGTAACAGACACGGTCTCCGAGGTGCCCCCCACTTCCAGGTGCAAGTCCACCGTGATGCGCCCGGCAACGTCAACTTTGACATTTGGGCGAGAGAGCTTTTTGAAGCCAGCGGCCTCTGCCTCAATGACGTAGAGCCCCGGACGCAACTGGAGCAGATTGTACTGTCCTTCCGAATTGCTTTTTCCGGTAGTGCCGGTTTTCATCCCGATCTCGGTAGCAGAGACTATCGCTCCGGGCACCACTGCCCCGGAGGGATCGGTCACCGTTCCCGATATCGAGCCGTTCTCCTGGCCCCAGCAGATACACGAAAGCGCCAACCAGACAGCGCAGAATAACAACACTTTCCTTGGCATAATTTAACTCTCCCTTTTCCCTGGCATAACTTCTAACCTCTTTCTTCCCTTAGGAGTTTTCTCCTTACCCCGAAAGCGGGCGCCCTCGGCGGGTGCGTTGTCGAACCCATGGATGTCTGCTCAAGTCGATTCTGTGGTGTTCCTGGCGCCGAAGACATTGCTATAAATGCTCGCATTATGCCCTCAGATCGCGAAGGTAGGGATAGCTGGCCTTGAGCGCGTCCATGCTCATCTCGACGAAGTAGTACGTTATGCCGCCCTTCTTCGCGGCGGTGAAGACCTTCTTCCAGTCGATTGAACCCTGTCCCACGGGCGCCACGCTCTTGGTAATCGCCGACCAGTCCTGCAGATGCAGCGAGAGAAAACGCCCGGGATACTTCGTGAGAATGGTGGCGGGGTCAAAGCCCAGGCGTACCGCGTCGGAAACTTGAAACTGGCTCTTGACCAGGTTCCGATCCCATCGTTCCATCAATTCATCGAAAATCAGCGTCCCGCCGATTTGTTGGAACTCGAAGCCGTGATTGTGGAAACCGAGCTGAATACCCGCCTTCCGGGTCTTTTCGCCGAGCCTGTTCGTCTCCTCGGCGGCCCGTCTCCAGTCATCCATGCTTCCTTCCTTCGGGACACCGTAGGTCGCGACAATCATGTGATCCAGGCCGAGCTCCGTCGCAAAGGCGATTCTCTCGTCTACGTTCTCCTTGAGCTCCTGGAACTGGTAGTGGCAGCTCACGACCCGCAGGCCGGCACCGGCGATCTTCTGGCGGATTTCCGAGGCCTTTATGTCCGCCAAGGAGGCGAAACCCATGTTCACGAAGCCAGGGGGCGAGCAGAACTCGATGACGCGATATCCCACCGCAGCAATCTCCCGGAGCGTGCCATCGAAATCCTGCACAAGCTGTTCTCTTACGGGAAAAACCTGACACCCGATCGGCAGCCCGAGCGGAGCTGCTTCGAGCTTCCGCGTTCCCGCGGAGAAATATCCAGCCGCGCCGATGCCCGCGGCACTTCTACCAAAAAACTGTCTTCTTGAGATGGCCGGCACCATAGCTCTCCTTGCCGCATCGTCGGGACTCACACTCACAGCTCCCAACCTTTCCGATATTCGCGGTACATGTAATTGTTCGCTTCCGGGACATTGGTGATTTTCATGTTGCTGCTGTCGAACAGTACCTTTTCGCCCGTCCGCAAGGCGATGGTACCCAGGTTTACGACATCCGAGATCGGCCCGGCGTTCAGGAAACTGCCAGGCGACTGCGGCCCTCCCTGAAACGCTGCACGCCATAGCTTGTTGCGCTCGCTAGGACCGCTCTCTTGCTGAGTCGCGCCCT
>JBEKHU010000391.1:0-4428 GCA_050012115.1 Bryobacteraceae bacterium
AGACCGGGCCATCCTATTTCGAGTGTAGACGCTCCGGGTGGCTCTCCCGGTCTTGGTCAGTAGGGAATGCGCCCCGGTTGCCGCAGCCAGGCGTCAAAGGGGGCCGCGCCTTCGGCTTCGAGCAGTCGGACGGCATGCAGCCGCCGGGCGTGAAAGGGCAAGGCCATCTGTTCGTACAGGAGGGAATCGTCGAAGCCGGCGCGGGCGGCATCCTCGCGCGTCCCGGCGAAGTACAAAGCCCCCAGGCGGGCCCAATGGATCGCGCCCAGGCACATCGGGCAGGGCTCGCAACTCGAATACAGGGCGCATTGTTCCAACGTGAACGAGCCAAGCTTCCGGCATGCGTCACGAATCGCATTGACCTCGGCGTGAGCCGTGGGATCACGGCGCGAGGTAACCAGGTTCACGCCTTCGGCCACGATCTGCTCAGCGCGCGCGATCACCGCCCCAAATGGCCCGCCGCGCCCTGAAGCGGCGTTGTCATTCGCCAATTCCAGCGCGCGGCGCAGCAATCGTTCGTGTATGTCTTGGGACACCAATCGTATTGTCCCGCAACCGCGCGAGCGAGCGGTTATCTGGCGGCGTTGAAGCGATCTTCCACGTGGCCCCAGTGGACCACGTTCCACCACGCGTTGATGTAGTCGGCGCGGCGGTTCTGGTAATGCAGGTAATAGGCGTGCTCCCAGACGTCGAGGCCGAACACCGGCACTTTGCCTTCCGACAGCGGGTTGTCCTGATTGGCGGTGCTGACGATGTCCACTCCGCCATCGGAGGTCTTGACCAGCCACGCCCAACCCGAACCGAAGCGGCCCATGCCGGCCGCGGCGAACTTCGCCTTAAAATCGTCGAAGTTGCCGTGCCTGGCGCTGATCGCCTTGGCCACGTTGCCGACGGGTGCTCCGCCCGCCTTGGGACTCATGATCTCCCAGAACATGGCGTGGTTCCAATGCCCGCCGCCGTTGTTGCGGACGGCGGTCCGGATCGAATCGGGCACCGCCTGCAGGCCGTTGGCCAGCAGAGTCTCCAGGCTCTTTCCGTCCAGTTCCGGCGCGGACTCCAGGGCCTTGTTCAGGTTGGTCACATACGCGCCGTGATGCTTGTCGTGGTGAATCTCCATCGTCCGGGCGTCGATATGCGGCTCCAGCGCATCGAACGCATACGGGAGTGGGGGCACAGTAAATGGCATGCTAAATCCTCTCCTTATGCAGATGTGACGCTCTGCGCCAAGGATTCAGCGCAACTGGGCGCCGCTCAGACCGAAAACCCGCCGGCGCGCTCAAACGCCGCGGCCAGCCGGAACATGCCCGGCTCGTCGAAATGCCTGGCCAGGATCTGCATGCCGACCGGCAGCGGCTCCGACCCGGTGCCGCGCGTCCTGCCGCAAGGCACGCTCATGCACGGGATGCCGGCCAGCGAGCCCGTGATCGTGTAGATGTCGCTCAGGTACATCTGCAGCGGGTCGTCCAGCTTCTCCCCCAGCCGGAAAGCCGGGAACGGCGACACCGGGGTGACGATCGCGTCCACGCCCTCGAAGGCTCGCGCGAAGTCGCGCGCGATGAGCGCCCGCACCTTCTGCGCCTTCAGATAATAGGCGTCATAGTAGCCCGCGCTCAGCACGTACGTGCCCAGCATGATGCGGCGCTTCACCTCGGTCCCGAACCCCTCTCCGCGGCTGAGCTTGTACATCTCCGCGAGCGTCTTCGCCGCCACCGAGCGCGTGGTATAGCGCACGCCGTCATAGCGCGCCAGGTTGGAGCTCGCCTCCGCCGTGCAAATGATGTAGTAGCACGCGATGGCGTATTCGGTGTGCGCCAGGCTGATCTCGACCGTCTCGCAGCCTAGTTGGCGCAGCAGGCTGATGCCCTTCTCTACCTGGTCCCGGGTTTCGTTCTCCAGGCCGGCGAAGTACTCCTTCGGCAGCCCGATCTTCATCCCTTTGACAGTCTGCCCCATCGCTTCGCGGTACTCAGGCACTGGGGCGAAAGCGCTGGTCGCGTCCTTAGGATCGCGGCCGGCGATGGTCTGAAGCAGTGCCGCCGCGTCCTCCACCGTGCGTCCGAACGGCCCGATGTGGTCCAACGAACTGGCGAAAGCCACCAGTCCATAACGCGAGACCCGCCCGTAGGTCGGCGTCACGCCCACCACGCCGCAGAAACTGGCCGGCTGGCGAATCGATCCGCCCGTGTCGGAACCCAGCGCCACCACTGCGGTCCCCTGTGCCACCACCGCGGCCGAACCGCCGCTGGAGCCCCCCGGAACTCGGTCCGGTGCGGCCGGATTGCGCACCGGCCCATATGCGGAGTTCTCGGTAGACGAGCCCATCGCGAACTCGTCGCAATTCGTCTTTCCGATCACCACCCCGCCCGCCGCCTCAAGCCTTTCCACGGCCGTGGCATTGTAGGGCGGTATGAATCTCTCCAGTAGCTTAGAGCCGCAAGTCGTCCGCAGGCCCTTAGTAACGATGACGTCCTTCACCGCGACCGGCACGCCGGCCAGCGCGCCCGGGTCTTCGCCGCGGGCCAGCCGCTGGTCCACGCTTCTGGCGGTTTCGAGCGCACGTTCGGAGCTGAAGGTCAGGTAAGCGCTCGTCTTGGGATTCTCGATGCGGGCGAACCGCAAGGCCTCTTCGGCCAGTTCGCTGGCGCTGAAGGCGCGGGCGGCGAGCCCCGCTCGAATCTGCGGAATGGTCAGGGTGCGAATGTCCATCTGCGTTTCCGAACGCCGCTCAGCGCTCAATCACCTTCGGCACCTTGAAGAAGCCCGCGCCGGAGAGCGCTGCGTTGCCCAGCGCCATCGCGTTGTCGAGCGGCGTTGCTTCGACGTCCTCGCGCAGCGATGCGGTTGCGCCGGCTTCGAATAACACCTGGGCCATGGGTTCGACATTGCTTGTGTCCAATTCGTTGAGCTTGTCGACATGCGTCAGAATTTCGTCCAGATCGCGCGCCATGCGCGCGATCTCCTCTTCGCTCAGGTGCAGGTTGGCAAGTTCCGCGATGCCGCGAACCTGGCTTGCGGTGAGTTTCAAGCGCCGGCCTTTCTACGGGATTGCCTGTAAAGAAAATCGAGCTCCGGGTCGGCGATGCCGGAGGATTCGCGGCCGAACAGGCCCGGGTCCCGCACTGACTCCGCCCGTTGCGGCCGCCGCCGCCGCGCCCCGATCCGGAATTCGATCTCTCGCGGAGCGTCCGACTGCAGCAGTTTGCTCAGATTCGCCAGGATCTGCCCGCTCAGACTCGTAAGGTTCTGTTGCCACAGGGCGTCCTCGGCCTCAGCGATCAAACGGCCGTTCTGCAGCCCGACCACCCGCGTATGGGAAGCCAGCTTGAGGCCCACCGCGGCGGGCCACGCGGCAGCCGCCAGTTCACTCGCGGGGAGCGATCCTCGCGCCGCCTTCAGGCGGCTCAAAATACGCCCGGCTCTTTCCATTCGGTCCTGGCCTGGAACCGCCATTCTAGCATGCACGGCGCCTGCCGCCTGCGCCCGGCCGGCATGTTACTCTGATGACTCGTCATGCTGGTGCTCGCCTCACAATCGCCGCGCCGCAGCGAACTGCTCCGCCAGGCCGGTCTGCAGTTCATCGTTCGTATCCCCGGCGTCGCCGAGAGCCGCCTGCCTGGCGAGCCGCCGGAGCACTATGTGTGCCGTCTGGCAGTTGACAAGGCCCGTGCGGCCGCCGTCGATCCCGCCGAATTCGTCCTGGCCGCCGACACGGTTGTGGTTGCCGACGGCGAAGTGCTCGAGAAACCGGTCTCCGTTGACGACGCGGCGCACATGCTCCGCCGCTTGAGCGGCCGGCCGCACACCGTGCTCACGGGCGTCTGCGTACTCCACGCCGGCGTGGAGCGCGCCGCCGTCGAGGCGACCCAGGTTGTCTTCACGCCCATGACCGACGAGGAAGTGCTCGCCTACGCCGCCAGCGGAGAGCCGATGGACAAGGCCGGCGCCTACGCCATCCAGGGCCGTGCCTCCAAGTTCATCGAACGCGTTGAGGGCTGCTATTTCAACGTGGTCGGATTGCCCGTGTCGCTGGTCTATCGGCTGCTCAAGGCTGCAGGCTACGGTTGCCACCCGAGGTGAATCGTCTTCCTCCCTCCAACGGACCGCGCTGGCCTCTCGGAGTGAGTCTCGTCGGACGGGCGATCGTTAGTTGAAAAGACCCGTTGCTCCAGGGCCTCCTGAACCGCGCCGCAGGACCCTTCTCTGCCGGTCGCATCGGCCGCCGGCGCCCGGGGATCCGTGGGATCGTCACGCCCTCCCGAACAGTCCTGTTGCCGAGGCGCAATCGTCCAAAAAGACTATGTGGGGATCTGTCCGGGTCAAAGGCGACCCTTCCCGGATTGGCTGCTTCCGGGACCCGGTCGCGCCTCGGCTCGGCTGGCGGATGCTAAAATACCAACCTAGGAACACTTGCGTCGAATTGGGGCGTTG
>JBEKHU010000392.1:0-4422 GCA_050012115.1 Bryobacteraceae bacterium
TGCAGTTCGCGACCTGGATGGGCCTGTTCTGCATGTGGCTGTACTTCGCCCCGGCGGTCGCGCATTCCGTCTTCGGAGCCCCGGACGCCAAATCGCCGCTCTACCAGCAGGGCGCCGAATGGGCCAGCCTGTGCTTCAGCATGTACTCACTGGTGGCGTTTCTGGTCGCGTTCCTGCTGCCGGTGCTCGCTGCGGCGATCGGCAAGCGCGGGACACACGCGTTGTGTCTGCTGTGCGGCGCGGCCGGATTGCTGGGTGTCGGCGTGATCCGCCAACCCTGGGTGCTGCTGCTCTCGATGGTCGGGGTCGGCATCGCCTGGGCGAGTACGGTCTCGATGCCCTACGTGATCCTGTCCAACGCCGTGCCGGCGGAGCGGACGGGCGTCTACATGGGCATCTTCAACTTCTTCATCACGCTGCCTGAAATCTGCGCCTCACTGGGGCTGGGCTGGGTCTTGTCGCACTGGCTGCACGGCAACAGCCTGACGGTTGTCCTGCTGGGGGGCGTGTGCCTGATTCTAGCGGCGATTCTGATGCGGCAGGTGCCGGCGGAAGAACCTGCGGCCGCGCCTGCGCCGGCGGCCCAAACGGTCTGAAGGCCGGGCGGACCGGCACAGATGTAACAAACTGCGAACTTACGCAGGGCAAATCCGTCTGTTCACTCCAGAAGGAGTCGGGATTCAACATGAATTCTCTATGGACAGCCGGCATGGCCGTGGTTATTCTCGGAGCTCTGGCCAGTGCGGTCGAGCCCCAAACGGGGTTGCGGTGCGAGGAACGCGCCAACCGGGCCTGCGAGATCCGGGAAAGCCGCATGCCGGCGAGCGGCAGCCTGGATGTGGATGCCGCGCCCAACGGCGGCATACACGTCAACGCCTGGGACAAGAACGAGATCTACGTGCGGGCCAAGGTGGAAGCCTGGGGCGATTCGAAGGAGGAGGCCCGGACCAGACTCGGGCAGGTCAAAGTGAACGTTGAGAGAGGCTCGGTCCGCGCCACCGGCCCCAAGCAGCACGAATGGGGCCTGTTCAGCAACGGCCAAAGCTGGTCGGTCAGCTACGAACTGTACGTGCCATCGAAGCTCGACCTGACCATGAAGACCGTCAACGGCGGAATCCATGTCCTGGGCGTGCGCGGCTCGATGAAGCTCGAAACGGTGAACGGCGGCATCGATCTGACGCAGGTTTCAGGCCGCGTCAGGGGTGAAACGGTGAACGGCGGCGTCCATGTCCGGCTTTCCGGCAAGAAATGGGAGGGCGACGAGTTGAACGTCCAGACCGTCAACGGCGGCGTGACGGTCGAGATCCCGGACGCCTACAACGCCTCAGTGAAGGCGCAGACTGTGAACGGCGGCATGAGCAGCGACTTCCCGGGGGCGACGATCACGAAGACCGGCCCCTTCGGAGTGGGTCCCAAAACGCTGGAACAGAAGCTGGGCGAAGGCGGAGCGCCGATCAAGCTGGAGACCGTGAACGGCGGTGTCAAGGTTCAACGAAGAACGGCTTAAATCCAGCCTGATCCGGGAAAGCCGCCGGGGCGGTGCTTGCGGAAGGGGTAGACGGCGTCTTTGATGGACGTGCCGACGACCTCGATACGCCTCATATCGCGTGTTCCCAGGCCGCGCGCCTCGGCCAACTCCAGGAAACTGTCACAGCGGTCGAACGGCGGTTGGCCGCGCGTCGCCGCGGGGTCGTAGCCCATGACGGCGACGCCGACGGCGTCGGTACAAACGGGGTTGAGGCCGGCGATCAGCACGCCCGGCGATCCCATCTTCATGGTGCGGTCTATCCACGGGCCCTCGCCGCCAAGCATCGTGATGATGCCATCGATGATGGTGAGATGGACGCTCAGCGCCGCACAGACGTCCACGACGATGCGCGGCATGCGGTAGAACTGGTCGCGCGGAGTGGATGGGTCGAGTTCCTGCGGTGCGCTCTTGGAGGGCCCGCGCTTGCCTGCGTGCATGACATCGCCACGGCCGCCGCGCGGTTCCACCGACGGTTCGTCCTTGCCCGCGCCGTCGCCATAAATGGTGGCGGGCGTTGCGCCGAACATGTTCTTCATCCCGAGCGTCGCACCGGCGGTCGCGTGCTCCTTCAGCTTGGCCATGGAAATGACCACGTCGCTCTCCGCCCAGGCATGATTGAAATCGAATCCCGGAAAGAGGTAGCCGCCGCGCGCAGCCATCAGGCGGTGATAGCGCTGTCCGTGCCCCAGGACGTTGGTGTTCTCCATTTCGACGTTGGGGGCGGCGTTCAAGATATCGCTGGGATCCCAGCCGGCGTCGAGCATGAATTCCTCGAGTGGGTCGCCGAGGGCAAAGCAACCCTCGAGTACACGGATCCGCTTCGCGCCGGCGGCAGCCAGGTGGCGGATGGTGGCGCTGACAACCGCCGGGTGGGTGTAGTGCGAGAGTTCCGAGGGAGTGGTTCCGAGGCGCTGGCGCGCTCCACCGGTCATGTTCACCTTCAGCGCCACGGTCTTGCCGGCGACCAGTTTCCCCAAGCCGCCCAGTTGATCGAACATCCGGCCCAGTGTGGGCGTCAGTTCCGCGCCGTAACTGCGACAACGGGCGATGCTGACCGGAGACGACGGGGCCTGCGCGTTGAAGACCGCCGCCTTCCTTGAGCAGGCCGGTACGAGCAGTGCCGCAAGGCCGGCAAGCGTCTGCCGGCGGGTGAGACCGGCACGTTGGCAGGGATGATCAGGCATGCGCGTATTCCAATTCTACGGCAATATAGACAGAAACGTCAGGAAGAACGATTTCGGGACGTGCCGGATTGCCGGTCATAGTCGCGGCCGAGGGAGAAGAAGCCCCGGGAATGTGGAATTTAGCGGACTTGACCGGGTGGTTCACCTGCAGCACAACCTCATGTCCGGGAGATTCGCCGCCGTAGTTGACGATGTGGACGAGGGAGCTGTTGCCGTCAGGTGAAGAGGCGGTGTGGGTGTGCAACAGTCCGCCGTTGAACAGGCGCGCGGGGTCGTAACGCCGGCTTGTGAGCATATGAGCGTCGCTGGCCAGGGTCCAGGGATCGTCGAATGCGGCACGGGCCACGGCGACGCGACCGGCGCCCAGGGAATTGACGTCGAAGCGCGGGTGTGGATGCTGGCTGACCGGCTTCAAGCCGGCGAAGCTCTTCGCAACGGATGGGCCGACCAGGACGAGGCCGCCTTTCCGGGCAAAGGATTGGAGCGAAGCCGAGAGCTTGGGTCCGGGCGCGGCCTGGTCCAGATACAGGGCGGCGCGGCGGTTCTGGAAGTCGGCTTCACTCGCCACAGGGGCATAAACCGGCCAGAATGGCGCCTGCTGGCGCGCGGCCAGCAGCATGGTCTCGCCGGCGAGGTACTCGTTGTCGCCGCTGAAGTCGGAGAGGATGATCAACGGGGCCACGGCGGGCCAGGAACGCCAGGCCGAGTGCGCCTCCAGCCAGCGGGCCATTGCCGCCAGGCTCTTCCAGTCGTCGACGGCTCGCGAGTGACCGCCGGCGAGCGCCGTGGCGAACTCCGGCGGCAGCCAGAGTGGCCGCCGGCCGCCGTAGGCGAAAGCTTCCGCCAAAAGCAGGCGCAGATGGGCCTGGCGAACCGTCCGCGGGTCTTTGGGAGGATCGGAGCGCACCCACACGGCGCGCCCGACGCCGCGCGAACGCGCATAGAGGTACAGCCAGCCGTTGGCGTCGAGCCACGGCTCGCCGGTCGGACCGGCGGTTCCGTCAGCCACGCCTTTCCAGGAATAAGCCGGCCAGAAGCCGTCACCGACGGCCAGGACATCGGCGGGTTGCGCCCAGTCGACCTCCTTCCACGCCCGCCAGGCGAGGGTGGGCGCCTGGAGGCCGGCGGCGCGAGCGGCCGCGGCCAGGGCGGGGGGCGGGGCTTCCTTGAACGCAAGGGCATTGAAGGGCGTGTCGCGCAACAGGCTCAACTGGCCGGCGCCCCATTGCGCGGGCCATTCGATGGGAATCCAATCGGCAGGCGTCATGTCGTTCAATTCAGCTCGATCTCCAGCTTAGTCACGGAGGCAGGTGCGAAGCGCACGACGAACTGCGGCCCGGACGCGGTCAGATCCTGGGTCTTCGGCTCGACGTTGCGGGGGGCGTCAAACGTGTTATGAGCACGCAGGTCAGCGTGGCTGAGCACCGTGGCTTTCACTGACATAGCAGACGCACCGCGCAGGCGGATAGTTCGCTCCGTTTGCGAATCGTGGCGCGTGTGCACGAGGGTTAACGTCAAGGTCTTGTCTTTGATAGAGGCGGAGCCGCTCAGATCGGGCAATGGCGGCAGGTTCGGCTGGCGGCCAAGTTCCGTGTCGATCACGGCCGGCACTTTGGCGCCGCCCTGGTGGGCGGCGTACATGGCAAAGACGTGGTAGTTGGGGGTCAGCGTGAACTTGTCCTCGTAGGCCAGGAACAGCCCGTGGAGGCA
>JBEKHU010000393.1:0-4420 GCA_050012115.1 Bryobacteraceae bacterium
CTGCCAGCGGATCTTCTTACCCTCCAGCACGCCGCGCGGGTTGTAGGAGATCGGGACCTCGTGGATGCGGTAGCCGAGGCGGCGCACTTTGGCGGTGACTTCGGCGCAGAACTCGAAGCGGATACAGCGCAGCCGCATGCGCTCGACCACCTCGCGGCGGAAGGCCTTGTAGGCGGTGGCCTGATCGGTGATCCGCGCGCCGAAGAGCAAATTCGAAGTGTAGGTCAGGATCTTGTTGGCGAGCCAGTTGCGTTTGCGCATTCCGCGCACGCCTCGCAGGAACCTCGATCCGAAGACGACATCGGCGTCGCCCGAGACAATCGGCGCCAGCACGGCGGGGTAATCCTGCGGATCGTATTCGAGGTCGCCATCCTGAATCAGAATGACCTCGCCGCTGCTGCGGGTGAGGCCGAGCCGGATGGCAGCGCCTTTGCCGAAATTCACCGGCGAGTGGTGCACGACGATGAAATGCGACTCGCGGTAGCGGTCGAGGACCTGGCCTGTCGTGTCGGTGGAGCCGTCGTTCACCACGATGATTTCCTTCTCGCAGCCGGCGGGCAGCGGAGCGGAGGCAACGCGTTCCAGCACCATCGGAAGCAGCAGGGCTTCGTTGTAGACGGGGATCACGATGGAGACGATCATTGCGCCGGTGGCGCCCCCTTTTCGAGGACTACAAACAGAGACTGGCCGAAGGGAGGCGGCAGGGCTGTTTCGACCCGGCGGAGCAGCGGAACGATGTAGCGGTCGAAGACACGGATCTGCGCCTCGGACTGTTCCGTCCGGCGGAAAATATGCGCGTTGACCCACCAGCCGAAGAAGCCGACGGTATTCATGAATCGCAGAGTCGTCACGCGGAATCCGGTTGCGGCGGCCAGCTGACGCATCGACCGCCGGGAGTAGCGGCGGTAGTGGCCGAGAAGGCGGTCAATGGGTCCGTGCAGCGATTCGAAAGCGGGGACGATGAGCACGACCTTGCCTCCGGACGGCAGGATGCCATGCATGTGCCGCAGGGCCAGGGCGTCGTCCTCGACGTGCTCCAGGACGTTCAGGCAGACAATCGAATCGGGTTCGTGGCGAGCCAACGAGGGAAACGCGGGATCCATGACATCGAGCGTCTGGATGACGAGATTGGCGCGGTTCGGGTAGCGGGCGGCGAGACGTTCGGTGCAGGGTGGCTCGATGTCGGTGGCGATCACGATGTCGCGGTCCAGCAGGTGCTCGGTGAAGTTACCGAGGCCGCAGCCGATTTCGACCACGCGCCGCCCCAGCGCGGCCGCGGCCAGATCCGCCTGCCACTGGAAATAGCGGTCCGCCAGGCGCATCCGTTCCTGGTCGCGAACCGTGTATTCCGCAGTCGTGGATACCGGCGGTCTCATTGGATGGCTCCATTGCGGCGCGTCATGGGTTAGTAATCGGGGGCCTCTCCTCCGGCCAGTCCGACCCTGTAGTGTGCCGGAATTTTCCAACCATTATAACGATCTGACACCCGATTCGCGCCGAGTTGGTTCAGGGAGCCGCGAACGCCGCTGTCGAAGAGCGGCCGGGAGCGCTATTTGGCAGCCGCAGGCGGCTCACGGCGTGGGGCTGCGAGGCGCGTGGTCAGGGAGCCATCGGGCGCATAGTCGACGAGATACTTTTCGGCGTTGTCCCGGTCATAGAGCGCGCGCAACTCCGCTGCAGGTTTTTGGAGGATGCACTCGATGGAGTAGTCGTGGCGCAAGAGCTGCAAGAACAGCCCCCCGCCGGGGGCGAAGAGCCAGGGCACGGCGTCTCCGCTTTCCACGTAGACATGCGAACCGGGCCCGATTCTGGAAAGCTGAGCCTCGGCGTCGTGGGCGGTTCTCCAGGAAGCTTCCCGCACCATCCAAATCCAGCCGATCCGGCTGGCGTAGTAATTGCTCGCTCTGATAAAACTCACGCCAGTCAACAGAACTACAGCAGCGCACACTCCGGCTATCCAACGGAGTGCCGGCGGCCTGCAAATCAGGTCCAGGATATCTTCCAAAAACAGGCACACGGTCAGGATCAGGAAGAACTGCGGACCATAAGCATAATATGGGGCACGTTGATTGGGGATTATGCTGACGGGCAATAGAGTGACTATATAAGCCAGAGCGCCAAAAAGGATCATGCCCCGGCGGCGAACCAGCGCATAAAGGCAAATCAGGATCAGGCCGGCAAATGGGACCCAGAGCCATGAGAACACATCCGCGCTGACAATCAAGGCCGTATAGTAGACCAGCGACTGATAGATTGAAACGGGCCGGAGGTCGATGTGATAGGGGGCGCCCGCCGAGAACCCGGCTTGGAGTTGCGAGGCAAGAGAGAGGTAGCGGGCGCTGAACACGAGCAGGATCAGATAGTGGGCCCACAGGCGTTTCCCGACTTCGTTCAGGAGTTGACGGGGGGTGGAACCCGAGGCGCTGCGCACGATCACCAGGGCCGTGAGAAACACGGGTATGACAATGCCCCACTCCTTGCTGCGGAGAGCGAGCAGATAGAGCGCCGCGCTGAGATACCAATGCCAGCGGCGCTCCGACAACAGCGCAAGAGTGCTGCCCAGCAGGAAGAGTGTACAGAGGACGTCGGGCGATCCCCCTCCCAGATAAGTCGCGGCGTACGCGGTGCACCACAGGCAGCCAAATGCCGCCATCCCGCTAAAGGCCAGCGGAAGACGGGCGCCCAGGCGCCGCAGTAGCGCAAAGGCGAGGATGCAGTTGAGGAAGTGGATCGCCAGCAGGCAGACCAGTTGCGGCGAATAATTAAAGCCGAACTGCTCAAACAGGAAGCGCCGGAAGGCAAAGCCGAGGGGGCGATCGCAGTAGATTATCCTCGGGAACAGGTGGAGAATACTGCGATAGGAGACGCGCAGGGGCCAACTGAGGTCACCGAGTTCGTCCAGGATAATGAATGTGTGGGGCCGAAAGGCCCAACTCACTCCCTTCCAGCACAGGATCAGGGCCCACAGGGCAACCAGGCTTGACACCAGCCACTGTGTCGCTCCGGACGACCAGCGCGGCGAATATTGACTCCGCCCGGTATCATCCGGAGAAACAACCTTGGGGAAGCTCCGGCGCCAAAACTGAATTCTAATATTGATGCCGTATCTTGTTGTCATTGTATCTGTTCATGTGCTTTTATAATTGTCACGCTCGTGATGTTATTCCAGATACAGGGCGCGAGTGCCGAGGTTTTCAGCACGAGCACGAGTATACCAAATCGACCGATAGCTACTCGCGGTTTCTGAAGTTCAAGGCCGCGGCCCGTTCGGCGGTGGACGAGCCGGCGCAGCGGGAATCAGTCGAAGCGCGGGCCGACGCCGAAAAAACGCCCCAGGACGCACCAGCGCGAGCGCGTGGCCATGGTCACCCGCCGCTGCAGCAGGAGGTGGTCCTCCAGCGACTGGGAGAAGCGGTTCTGCAGGGTCTCGTACTGCTGCTCGAGCCTGGCGTAGCGTTGGAGCTGATCGTGCAATTGAGTCTGCGCCTGCCGCAAAGCCTCGTGGTCCTGGCGCAATTGGGCCAGGGACTCGAGCGTAGACACCAACCGGGACTCCAATTCCCGGATCCTGCGCCGGTCCTCCCCGATCTCCAGCGCCTCCGCGCGCTTGCCGGAACGGCGGCGCGGGTAATCCGGCCAGACGCGGAAGACGAAATGCGGCGAGATCTGTTCGCAACTGAATCCATCGCGGCGGATGACGAGATCTTCAACGGCCTCGGTGGCGCCCAGGCAACTGGGGGAATGCGCGTCGTCGAACACGACGTAGCCGCCTGCAGCCATGCGGGGCTTGACGGCGTCGTAGGAATAAGCGACGGCGCTCTCGATGTCGCAGTCGATGTGCGCCAGCAGGACGGGGCCGCATTCGCGGAGCACATCGGGCGTAGTTTCTTCGAAGCGGCCCTGGACAAAGGTCAAGTGCCGGTCGAGGCCGCATTGGGTGACGTAGGTCCGCAATTCCTCCAGCGAGGTGTCCTGGAAGTCGCCGGCATGGTGGGCATCGATGGACTCGTCGGTGGCGGGCATTCCGGCGAAGGTGTCCAGGCCATAGACCTTGATGTCGAGGCCGAGGCGCCGGCACAGCGCGGCCATGAAGATGGCGCTGCCGCCGCGATAGCTGCCGAATTCGACAATCGCGCCGGAGCCGAGGCGCGGCAGGTAGTAGCGCACCAGCAGATAGAGGTTCAAGCGGCAGGCCGTGGTCTGGATCGTGCGTCCCTCGGCCAGGCCGAGGCACTCCTGGTAGAGCGGATCGGCGAGGATGGCCTCGGTGAGGCCGCCAAATTCCAGGCCCCAGCCGCGGGCATAGCCATCGCGCGGCGAGCGGCCCTTGCGGAGTCCGTCACCGCCGGGGAAAGAGGACAGGAACTCACCCGTCTCGAGGTAGTTCAGGAGCGCGGGCTCATTCGGGGCCGCGGCATCA
>JBEKHU010000394.1:0-4405 GCA_050012115.1 Bryobacteraceae bacterium
GGCATGGTGAAGGTGTCGATGCCCAGTTTCTTGCGGCCCAGCGACTTGCCATTCAGCCAGAGTTCGACCTCCTGGGCGTTGGTGTAAACCATCACCGGGATCTTCTGGCCCTCGTGGCCGGCCCAGTTCCAGTGCGGGAGGACGTGCACCGTGGGCTGATCAGTCCAGACGCTGCGGTAGAGGTAGAAGCGGTCCTTGGGGAAGCCGGCCAGGTCGACGATGCCGAAATACGAACTGCGCGAGGGCCAATCGTTGCGGCCGCCGTACGGCGTCGGCTCGCCGAGATAGTCGAAGCCGGTCCAGACGAATTCACCCAGGACGTTGGGGAGCTGGTGTTGGGCCTCAAACTCGACGTCCGGGCAGTAGGCCCATGACGGAGCCTCGATGTCGTAGCTGCTTACCTGCAGGTCGGGAGTCTTGCCTTCGAGCTTCATCGGCAGATGATAGACGCCGCGCGAGCTCACGCACGAGGCGGTCTCGCTGCCGACGATCACCCACTGCGGGTGCTCCTGCTGGAAGCGGGCGTAGGATGTCGGCTTGTAGTTGAAGCCCGGCACGTCGACGTTGGCCGCCAGCTCGTTCTTGATCGCGCCATCGGGGTTGTCGAAAGCCGACGTTGTCGGGCGCGTGCGGTCCTCCTCGTGGCAGATCTGAGTCAGCTTTCTTGCCAACTGGCCGCCATTGGACTTATCCTGCTCCGGGATTTCGTTGCCGATCGACCACATGATCACGCTGGGATGATTGCGGTCGCGCCGCAGCAGGTCGCGCAGGTCGCGCTCGTACCATTGATCGAAGAACTTGCTGAGGCCGTTCTTTACCTTCGGGATGCGCCACATATCGAAGGCTTCGTCCATCACGACGAGTCCCATGCGGTCGCAGAGTTCCAGCAGTTCGGGCGACGGCGGATTGTGGCTGGTGCGGATGGCGTTCACGCCGATCGATTTCATGATCTGGAGCTGGCGCTCGGTGGCGCGCCAGTTCACGGCCGCGCCCAACGCGCCGAGGTCGTGGTGGTTGCAGACGCCCTGCAACTTGCGCTGGCGGCCATTCAGAAGGAAGCCCTTCTCGCGGTCGAAGGCCAGAGTGCGGATGCCGAACGGCGTCACATAACGGTCAACCACCACGCCGTCCTGCACGACCTCGGTCAGCGCGCTGTAGAGGTACGGCCGATCGATGTCCCAGCGCGCCGGATTGGCGAGCTCGAGCTGCTGCGAGAGGCGCTGCCTGCCGGCGGCGGGGATCGCAGCGCTGGCCGTGGCATGCGCCACGGATGTGCCGTTGGCGTCGAGGACGTTGGTCCGAAGCTCGATCGCCGCCGGCGCGTCGCCGTGGTTTTCGACCTCGCTTGCGATGGCAACGGTGGCGCGGGCGCCGGTCACGTCGGGCGTCGTCACGCAGGTCCCCCAATGGGCAACATGGACCGGGCCCGTCATCGTGAGCCAGACGTTGCGGTACAACCCGGCGCCGGGATACCAGCGCGAGGAGTCGGGCTCCGGCTGCAGCCGGACGGCGAGCACGTTCTCGCCATCCCAGCGCAGATAGGGCGTCAAGTCGAGGGCGAAGCTCGAGTAGCCATAGGGGCGTTCGCCGATTTCATGGCCGTTGAGCCAGACGTGCGTGTTAGACATCGCACCGTCGAACTCGACCGAGAACCAGTGGCCTTGCGCGCCGGCGGGCAGCACGAAGTGCTTGCGGTACCAGCCCGTGCCGGAGACGGGCAGGCCACCGGTGTTGGCGTTGAAGGCGCGGTCGAAGGGCCCTTCGATGGCCCAATCGTGCGGCAACGCGAGGGCGCGCCACTGCGCGTCGTCATAGCCCGGATTCTCGGCGCCCGCGGCTTCGCCTTTGAAGAAGCGCCAGTCGTCGTTGAAGCGGATGCGCCGCTCCGTCTTGAGCTGGACGAGATTGAGCGGGGCGGAATGCGGCGCGGGCGCCGCGGCAAGGACGGTGGGCAGGGTCAGGCCCAGGATCAGGCAAACTCTACGCGTTAGATGAAGCATGGCTGGTAACTATTGCAGCACGAAGCCGGCGGGCGTGGCGCACGGCGCCGGCTGGAGCCCTGACCATGCAGCAGGTTCAGACGAATGATGCCGCTGCGAGAGCGGCGGGCGCGCCGAGCCTCATCGGCCGGGCGAATATAATCGGACGATGAGACCCACGAAGTGGACCCGCAGAGACGTATTCAGGGTTGCCGGCGCGGCGGCGTTCCCGATGATCGCGCGCGCCGGGCGCGACGCCGACATCCCCATACAGCAAGGGCCCTTCCAGGCCGGAGATGATTCGCTCACCAAATACTCCTGCCCGGAGTGGTTTCGCGACGCCAAGTTCGGCATCTGGGCGCATTGGGGACCGTCGTCGGCGATCGGCGCGGGCGACTGGTACGCGCGCAACATGTACATGGAGGGCAGCCGCCAGTACCAGTATCATTTGAAGACCTACGGCCACCCGTCCAAGTTTGGCTACAAGGACACCATCCCGCTGTGGAAGGCCGAGCGCTTCGACCCCAAGGCGCTGGCGCGGCTGTACCGCGAGGCGGGAGCGAAGTATTTCGTCAGCATGGGCGTCCACTGCGACAACTTCGACCTGTGGAACTCCCGCAACCGCCGCTGGAACTCCGTCAAGATGGGGCCCAAGCGCGACATCGTCGGCGAGTGGCGCGAGGCCGCGCGCGCCGAGGGGCTGCGCTTCGGCGTCAGCGAACACGTCTGGGGCAGCTACAACTGGTGGGAGACGAACAAGGGCGCCGACAAGCAGGGCCCCTACGCGGGCGTGCCCTACGACGGCAACAATCCCGCCAATCGCGACCTCTATTTTCCGCCGCATGCGCCGGCGCGCGAAGCCTGGGCCGAGCAGGGCAACGAGCCGGAGGAGTGGAAGCGCGAGTGGTTCCTGCGCGCGCAGGATCTGATCGATCAGCACCAGCCCGACCTGTATTACGAAGACGGCGGCATCCCGTTTGGCCGCTGGGGCCGCAGCCTGGTGGCGCACTACTACAACCAAAGCCTGCGCTGGCATCAAGGGAAGGTCGACGTGGTCTATACCGGCAAACGGCGCAGCGAATGCGCGGCCGGGACGTGCGTTCTCGATGTCGAGCGCGGGGTGGTGGATGAGATCGAGGCGCGGCCCTTTCAGACCGACACGTGCATTGGCGACTGGCACTACAATCGCGATCAAGTCTACAAGCGGCCGAAGACGGTCATCGATCTGCTGGTCGACATTGTCAGCCGCAACGGCAATCTGCTGCTCAACTTCCCGCTCCCGGCGAGCGGCATGCCGGACGACGCCGAGTTCAAGATACTCGCTGCCATCACGGCGTGGATGAAGGTGAACTCCGAGGCGATCCATGCCACGCGGCCGTGGAAGATCTTCGGCGAAGGGCCGGGCATCCGCAAAAGCGCGCCGGGCGAAGGCTTCAACGGCACGCCGGAGCACTTCAACGAGAACAAGCGCGTCGACCTCACAGGCGAAGACATCCGCTTCACCACAAAAGGCGATACACTTTACGCCTTCGCCATGGGCTGGAATCCGCGCGAGACACGTATCGCCGCGCTGGCTCCCTCACGTGGCCTGGAGCGGCGCAAGATCGCCCGCGTCGAACTACTAGGCTCCCAGGAACCAATGCGGTGGAAGCTCGCGGCGGACGGCCTGCAGATCGAGTCGCCTCGGAGCTGGCCGAGCGAACACGCCGTGGCATTCCGGATTCTGTTTGGCTGACCGAGCCGGAAGATGAGTATAGAAAGAGATGGACACCGCTTAGGTTTGGGGACGCGACTTATAAGGTCCCATCTTGGTTGTAACCTGACCAATTTGGTCTGTCGGCAATTATCCCGCAAACTAGAAAACCCGTCGGGCGATGAGGCTTGGGGAGCCTTTGCCGACGCCGCAAGATACTGGCCGACTTCTCAGGGGTCATTGCGCGGTGGTCGGCGTCTCCGCACGCGCAAGCCAGCTGACGCTTGATGGCGCCGGACTGTCTTGCCCGGTCACATCCCTTCGGTCCGCGTCCGAACCGAATAGATGGATGAGTGACTGAGGATGAAGAGCGTGCGGTGGTCGTTGCCTCCAAACACCAGATGAGTCGGGCGCTCTGGAACTCGGATGATGTCAATCACGTTGCCGGCCGGACTGTACACATATATCTGGCCGGCTGCGACATACACGTTGCCTGCTATGTCCTGAGCCAGGCTTTCTCCACCCTGCCAGGCGAACACCTTTAGCTCCGACAGTGTGCCGTCGTCGTTTACCTTGCCGCTGTAAGTCCTCTGATCGGCCTCGTTGGTCACATAGAATGTCCGTCCGGGCACTGCTTTTACGAGACCCGTAGGCATCAGGATGTCCGTCCACTTGGTTCCGAAGTAAGGCTCGCCTTGAACGTAAACCTCATTGGCCGGGATGTAAACCGAAC
>JBEKHU010000395.1:0-4399 GCA_050012115.1 Bryobacteraceae bacterium
GGCTGAGGAGATCGCCCTCCCGGATGTCGACCACCAGCGCGGCGCGGCGGATGCTCGAGGATTCCTTCACCAGACCGGCGAAGGTTTCCAGCAGCGCCATCGGCAGGTTGTCCACCGCGTAATAGCCCAGATCCTCCAGGGCCTTCAGGACCGTAGCCTTGCCCGAGCCGCTCACTCCGGTGATGACAACCAGCTCCGGCCGCATCGCGCGGGTCTGGCGCGCCGGTTCTGGGGTGGAAACCGGCTCCTTCCGACGTTTCGCCATGGGCCGGTTCTCAGGCCTCGATGAGATCCACTTTGCCGTCGCGCCGCCGGATCAGGACGCGCACCTGGTCGGACTCCGAGTCGCGGTAGACCATGTAGTCGCGCTCTTCTTCCAGCGCCATCATGGCCTCTTCCACGGTCATCGGCTTGTGGTCGCTCTCCCGTGCCTGGACGACTTTGGACGGCTGCGACTTCCTGGCAGCCTTTTTCCGGACGCGCGGGGCGGGCGCTGCCTCCATCTGCGGCAACTCGGCCAGTTGCGGCTCGCCGGTCATGCGGGCCTGCCGCCCGGGCGTCTCGCGCCTGGAGAGACGCCATTTCTCGCGGCTCTTCAGGGCCTGCTTTTCCACCTTCTCCACCGCGTCCATCAGGGCCGCGAACTGGTCCGGTCCGGAACCCTGGCCGATCAGAGTCCGATCGTAGAAGTTCACGCGAACTTCCGCCATCTGGCGATGGCGTTCGGAGGACAAGGCGACCAGGGCGCCCTTCTCCCCCCGGCGCTCGATCAGCTTGGAGAGCCGCGCAAACGCCGTGGCCAGCTTGCGCTCCTGCGATGGCGCCAGCTTGTCCTGCTTCCCGGTAAACGTGATTCTCATTGAGTGCCCTCCTGTGCCGCGCCTAGTTCCGGATCCGGCGATGGTGGGTTGAGGGGATCCGCATGTCCTCCCGATACTTGGCCACCGTGCGGCGCGTCACTTCGATGCCCAAACCCCTCAAACGAAGGGTGATCTGATCGTCGGTCAGAGGTTTCGTGGGATCTTCCTCGTCGATCATCCGCTTCACCATGCGCTTCAGCGTCTGCAGCGGAATGCCTCCGCCCGAAGGCCCTTGCACCGCCTCCGAGAAGAAGTGCCGCAGCTCGAAGACGCCCTGCGGGGTGTGCACGTACTTGCTGGACACCGCTCGGCTCACGGTCGACGGGTGGACACCCACCTCTTCGGCCACTTCCTTGATCATCAAGGGCCGCATGTAATCGGGGCCGCGCTCCAGGAACTCCGTCTGCCGCCGCACGATCGCCTGGCACACCCGCATGATCGTCTGCCGTCGCTGCTCGATGTTGCGGATCAACTGCAACGCCGAGTTGAAACGCTCGCGGACGTAGTTCCGAGTCGTCTTGTCCGACCCCTGATCCGGGTCCAGCATGCGGCGGTAGTTGCCGTTCAACCGCAATTGCGGGACATCCTCTTCCGACAATTGGACTACCCATTCATCGCCGTCTTTGTGAACGAAGACATCCGGCTCGACCTCGCGGGCGCCCTGCGCCGAATAGCGCAAACCGGGCTTCGGATCGAGCTTGCGGATGACCTCCAGGGCGATCTGTATGTGCTCCTGTGGACGGTTCAGCAGCTTCGCCAGTTCTCTTACGCTGCGCGACTCCACCAGCTTGAGGTGGTGCTCCACGATCTGCCAGGCCACGCCTCCGCGGGCGCTGCGGCTCTCCAGTTGCAGCAGCAGGCATTCCTGCAGAGAGCGGGCCCCGACGCCGGCGGGCTCGCAGTTCTGCACGGCCTTCAGCGCCGCCTCCAGATCCGCCAGCGCCAGTCCGTCGCGCGCCGCGATCTCCTCCAGCGCAGTCGAGAGATACCCGGTGTCCTCCAAGTTGCCGATGATCGAATCAGCCGCTTCGCGCACGGCCGGGGTCAGCACCATCATGGCCAACTGCCCCATGATGTGCGACGTCAGCGTCACGGGAGTCGAAAGGAAGAATTCGAAGCCCGGCTTGTCCGCATCATCCGATGCGGGGGTGCGGAAACCCGGCTCGTTGAAGTCGCGGAAGAACTCATCCAGATCGACCTGCCCGAAGGCATCCTCGGGACTCACGACGGGCTCCGGGGCCGTGTCGGCCACCGTGACCTCCAACTCCCCGCCGGCGGGCGTTTCGGCCGGCTCGCTCTCGTGCTCGTAGGCCTGCTTGAGCGCCTCCTGCGTCAGTTTGAGGAGTTCTGTATCGGTCTGGTTGGGATCCCGATCCTGTGTCTCCAACAGCTCCTGGAGCTCGGCCGGCGTGATCTCCTCGCCGCCCTCGCCGACCTCCTCGAGGAGCGGGTTCTGGGCGATCTCCTCGGCGATCATGTCCTTCAATTCCAGCCGGTTCAGCTGGAGGATCCGGACCATTTGCATGAGCGCCGGCGTCAGAATCTGCTTCTGTTTTAAGACGATCTGCAGCTTGTGCGAGATCGGGTTCATCCTGTGCTCATGATACCACTGGTGGGCGCGTTTGAACCCTTCAGAAACGCTGCGATTTCAGTGGCTTAACAGCCTGCGGCGCTATTGCTGGAAATTGAAACCCGCGCCGAGGTAGACCCGGCGCACTTCCGCGTCGCGCGCCAGTTGCTCCGGAGTCCCGGCCCGGAAGATCTTGCCGTTGTTGATGATGTAGGCGCGGTCGGTGACCGCCAGCGTCTCGCGCACGTTGTGGTCCGTCACCAAGATGCCGATTCCGTCCAGTTTCAGATTCCCGATGATCTTCTGCAACTCGAGCACCTGAATCGGATCGATGCCCGAGAACGGCTCGTCCAGCAGCAGGAACTGCGGGCGGATGGCCAGGGAGCGCGCGATCTCCACCCTGCGCCGCTCGCCGCCCGAGAGCATATAGCCTTTGTTCTTGCGGACCTTCTCCAGCCCCATCTGCTCCACCAGCGTCTCCATCCGTTCCCGGCGCTGATGGGAGGTCAACGAGAGCGTCTCCAGGATCGCCATCAGGTTGTCCTCGACCGAGAGCTTGCGGAAGATGGAGGGCTCCTGCGGCAGGTAGCTGATCCCGATCCGCGCCCGTTGGTACATTGCCAGGCCGGTGATGCTGCGCCCCTCCAGGTAGACCTGCCCCGAGTCGGGAGTGATCAGGCCGACGATCATATAGAAAGATGTGGTCTTGCCCGCGCCATTGGGGCCCAGCAATCCGACGACTTCGCCGGTCTCCACCGAAACGGACACGCAATCGACGACACGGCGCCCCTGGTAGCTCTTGGAGATCTCCTCGGCGCGCAGAACGCTGCGGGCCGGCTCCAGGGCGCTGGATTCCTGAACTGGATTGGCTGCCACAGATACGATTATCTCCAATTTGGCGCCTGCGGCCCGATTCGATGAAATTTCCTCAACTACTATATTTTCCAGGGACCTCGATCCCCTATTAATACAGACGCGCACTTCGCCAAATCCTCCAGGCACAGCGGGGGATGACGCCGCGGAGGGCTTCTCGGCAACCGGTTCCTACTGCCCCGTCCAAATCGGGAACCCGTTGTCAGGCGGCCTGCTACCCGCGGAATGGCGAATGCGCTTGAGCGGAACCGTGATGCGGCTCCGGCATATCAGCGGGAAACCGACACCCCGCGCCTGCCGAAGACGTGTTACAGCACAACGGGCGGCTCGCCACCGTCCCTGTGCGGAAGTGCTCCCAAAGTACTTCAGGTTTTTGCAATCAGGCAGCTCCCGGGGAGGGCACCGCCGCGCCCTCCCTCTTTTTTTGTCCCGGGAGCCTGCCGCTACTTCTGCTTCTCCTTCGTCGATTGGCTCACTACGCGGTCGCTCTTGTTCTCTCCCTCTACGACCAGCTTGTCGTAGCGCGTGAACCAGGTGATTCGCGGCCCTCTTGTCGTCCCCCGCTCGGGATCCGTGACTCGGGCCTGGCCGCCGGTCAGCAGCATCCGCTCTTCCGCCAGATAAAACTCCGCGTGGTCGCCAAACCCGTGCCGCACGTGCCCCTGCGGCCGCTGCACGATCTCCACGGCGCCGTCCGCCTGCAGATGCTCCAGTTTGGTCTCCGTTCCGCCGCCCTGCTTTGGCGCATCTTCGAAGAACGCCCGCATGAACTTCGACCGCACGTCGATCGCCGTCCGCGTCAAGTGGACGTCTTCCTGGTAGAGCCCCTGCTTCGTCTTGCCGTCGTAAGTGAATACTTTCGCCGTAGTCACGGAAAAGTTGCGCGGCGTGCTGGAATCCGGCGCATTCTTTGCGCCCTTCTCGGGCCCCTTCGTGGCGCTCGCTCCCTTGTCCGCGGGAGCGCCTCCCGGCTGGCTCTCGTCCGGAACGCGCGTCACCACGTCCCCCCGCGCTTCCAGTCGCTGGGCCTCGCGATCGACGAAGATATCGTTGGCCTGGATACGCGTCGATCCCTGCCACAGCACCGCGCCCGTGG
>JBEKHU010000396.1:0-4391 GCA_050012115.1 Bryobacteraceae bacterium
CGTCCTCGCGCAAGGCCACGTTCACGTCGAAAGCGACCTCCTCGAACTTGACGCCGTCATTGCCTGAGACATTGCGGAAGAACGAGTTGTAGACCTTGTCATTCGAGATGAACAGGTCCATGCGGCCGTCTAGATCGAAGTCCGCCACGCCGATGCCCATGCCCTTGCCGGGGTGCGCGCGAATTCCGCATTCGGCCGAAATGTCCTTGAACTTCCCATGTCCCAAGTTGAGAAAAACCTGATTGGGCGTAGGCTTGTACATCTTCGGATGACAATAGTCAAGGTGTCCTTGTGACGGACAGGCCGGCTCGGTGTCGATGTTCCAAGCGAGGTAGTTGACCACGACCAAGTCGAGCAGACCGTCGTTATTGAGATCGACCCAGGCTCCGCCGACCGACCAGAGAGGCCCGAACTCGGGATCGGGTTTCGAGGCAAGCCCCGCTTGTTCGGTCACGTCGGTGAAGGTCCCATCCCCATTGTTGTGGTAAAGCGTATTGCGGTAGACCCCTCCGACGAAAATGTCTTCGTACCCGTTGTTATCGTAGTCGGCGACGGCAACGCCCGTATCGAATCCGGTTCCTGCGAGCCCCGCTCTTTCCGTAGCGTCGGTGAAGTGGCCATGGCCGTCGTTCAAGAACAGCCGATTGCGGTATTTAGGGGAGGTCTTCCGCAGCGTGCGGATATCGGCGCCGTTCGTGAAAAAGATATCCAAGTGGCCGTCGTGGTTGGCGTCGAAGACCGCGACTCCGCCGGCCATGGTTTCGGGCGCGTGCCTTTCCGGAGTCTCCGAGCTGTCGAGCGTGAAATCGATGGGCTGATAAGCGAAGCGAATAGGGCTGGGCGCCTTGGGTTGGGCCAAAGCCAGACAGACGGCGCCGACGGCGGCGACGGCCAGGAGCAGCATGGTCAGGCGTGTTGTCACTGCATCGATTATGCATTGTTCGCGAAAGTGTTTCAGGACAGAGGCAATCGGGAAGTTGTCGATCTGCGCTTCGCGGACCGCCGCGCTCGAAGACGCACGGCACCCTCGCTTGTCCGTGACAATTCTCAGGACGGCGCGAGCCACACCTGGAGCAAGCCGGAGAGCTGCTGCACGTCCAACGGCCCAACGTGAGCGGCAAACGGTGCAATAGCTTGCCTGGAGGCGATGCGCAGAAGCGCGCATTCCGGCCTATGTGGCCAGAAACGCCTTCCACGCCACCAGCCCGTTGGCGTTGTGCGCCCGCAGTGCGCGGTAGCCATCGCCCGGAGCGAGCGGGTCACACAGCAGATGCCGCCCCACGCGCGCCATCTCCAGCACGTCATCAACCGGCGCGCGCCAGTAGGCCGGCGCCCAACCGATGGCGTCAGAGACGACCGAGGGGAGCGGACCTACCGCATAGCGAAGTAAGCGCGCCGCGCTTCACGCCGCCACCTGCGAGGGTGGCGGCTTTTCTTCGGCCACGCCGTTCGCCATTGCATCGGCAGTTGGGTGCAGAGCTAACGCAGTGATATCTGGTGATATCGGCTATCCGGCGAGCCAGAAGTCCGCGTCTGGAAGATAAGGCTTGGGCAGCCCTCGCCGACCCCGCCGGACACTGGCCGACTTGAACGAAGCCGCTGGCGCGGCGGCCGACCTGGGCACTGGTAGTGAACCTCCGTTTCGTCACAGCATTCTGGAACTGACCTAGTGAGAGTTTCGTCTTTGCCCAGGCCCCGGTTTGGCCCCCAACCGAAGCTCCATAACCACTGTGGAATCCGTTGGACCACTGTAGTATCCGGGAGTGGTTCGAAGAATCCGAAAGCCGAACTCTCTGTTCAGAGCTATGATTCGTGCGTTACGCTTACGCGCGTTCGTCACGATGCGATGAAACCCGTGATAGCGGGCATACGCGATCTGCCAGGACTTGAAGAGTCGGCCTAGGCCGGCACCGCGATACGTCGGCAAGATGCCAGTTGTGCTGATATACAGGGAGCCCTTCATCTGCGGATTGACACCGTCCTCGCGAATGTCTTCTTGAAAGTCTACGTGCGCCTGAAACGCACAGCAGCCCGCCGTGGTCCCGTCAATGATCATCCAATAAGGTTCATACTGCTTCCATTCTTCGGCGGAGAACAAGTCAGATCTTGGGAACACCTTACGGTCGAAAGCGAGAAGTCTGCGTATGTCTTCAGACAAAACAGCCCTTTTGAACTCAATTTCCATCGCATCTTCTCTGTCAGGAACGCACTCCTGCGGCCATTGTCAGCATGGCGTGAACTGAGCGGCCTGTGCCGTCATGGACGCCGTTCCTCGCTGCAGGTTGCGTCAGCCTTGGCCCACTGTTCTATTATCCAACCGACGCTTCAACGGCTTGTTCCTCGTCGCAGCTGCGAAATCCGCTTTTTGTTGACAAAGGCCCACGAAGTCTGGATCTGGAAAGTCGTCGGTCTTGTCCTGCTAAACGATAGCTCGCTATCGGGAGTGCCCCGGCGCACACATGGGAACTTGAGGAGCGCAACCGGAATACTCGCCGCTGGCGTGGCCCCTCGACACCGGCGTTAAGCCGCCAATCTGGAGACGGACAACCCAGGTGTGGGAGCGGTGGGCACAGCGTTGCGTGCGCGAGTGAAGCTAAGCCGCGGGCCCTCGCTCGTCGGAGCCGCCACGGGCGGGCCTCTTGTCGAACTCGGCGCCGGCGCAGGCCGTGACATCGGGGACCATTGACGTCCCATTGGACCAATTCGCTTGCGAATCCTCTGGTTTCGCTGGTCGGTGGAACGCGTTGTTGACAGTGGGGTTGAGAGTGGGCACCCGTCCCACAAAGTAATATCATGGGCTTTCGGTTTAATTCTCAAATAGATACAGAGGCTGCAGCCAATCCATGGCCAAGCTCGAAGATCTCACCCGAGGCGCCGCCGTTAAGGGGATCCTGCCCGATTGCCTCGTTACAGTGATTGACGTTAAGTGGTATGGTTCGGTGGCAGTCGAGCTCGTGGCCTGACCGGGCTTTTGTACCAGTTTGATTGAGAGTATAACTCCGGCCGAGAATCGCTGGTTGGGACGAGCTTCGGCGTCTCCCTTCGCCTGCCTATGAGCTTCAGGCAGGCCGGCGAGGACCGGGGTCCAGGCCGAGCGAAGCGAGTTTATCGCCAGAGCCTGGACGCCGGCCGCAGTCCGGCCGCATCCAGGATCTGGCAGGCAAAGGGAGTCTGTGTTGCAGCCTCGGCTACGCTGCCTCCGCGCGAGCGACCGGCGCCGGTGGCCGATAGCCCAGCGAGCTGTGCGGACGCACGGTGTTGTAGTGCTGCCGCCACATTCCAATGACGACCTGCGCCTCGCGCAGCGAGTAGAAGATCTCGCCGTTCAGGCACTCATCGCTCAGTTTTCCGTTGAACGATTCGCAGTAGCCGTTCTCCCACGGGCTGCCCGGCTCGATAAACAGCGGCTTGCTGCCCAGTGCGTGCAGCCACGCCCGCACCCGTTTGGCGGTCATCTCCGAGCCGTTGTCCGAGCGCACGTGCTCGGGCACTCCGTGCTCAAGCATGCACTCGCCTAGCGTCTCGATCACGTCGTGACTGTTCAATCTCCGGGCCACGCGCAGCGCCAGGCATTCGCGGGTGAACTCGTCGATCAGCGTCAGCAGCCGCAGGCTGCGGCCGTCGTGCGTGCGGGCCTGCACAAAGTCGTAACTCCAGACATGATTCCGTTTCTCGGGCCGCAGGCGGATGCACGATCCGTCGTTCAGCCACAAGCGGCCCCGCGGCTTCTGCTTGGCCGGCACCTTCAGCCCTTCTCGCCGCCAGATGCGTTGGACCCGGTCCTTGCCCACGTGCCAGCCATCCCGGTTTAGCAGGGCCGTGATCCGCCGGTAGCCGTAACGGCCGTACTCGCTGGCCAGGGCGATGATCGCCTTGGTCAGCTCATCTTCGTCATCCCGCTGCGTGGGCTGATACCGCTGCGTGCCGCGCGGCTGATTCACTAGGCGGCACGCCTGCCGTTCACTGAGCCCGTTTTCCCGAGCGTGCTCGACGGCCATGCGGCGCCGCTCGGGACTCAGTAGTTTCCCTGGGCGATGTCCTTCAGAATCTGCTTCTCCAGCGTCAGATCGGCAACTGCGCGCCGCAACTGGGCGTTCTCCTTTTGCAGATCCTTCAGCTTCCGGGCCTGCTCCAGCTTCAGCTCCCCGTACTCTTTCCGCCACCGGTAGTATGTCTGATCGACAATCCCAGCCTCCTTGCAGGCCAGCGGCACCGTCTTGCCCTGGCTCATGAGCACTTCAATCTGCCGCAGTTTCGCGACCACCTGCTCTGGCGTGAACGCCTTCTTTGGCATTTTCCGCGTTCCTTTCTGTCTCCAGTCTCTCCGTTCGACTGGTACAGAAAACGCCGGTCAGGTCAGCACCACCAGGCGGTCCCGTCGTGCCGTCGGC
>JBEKHU010000397.1:0-4390 GCA_050012115.1 Bryobacteraceae bacterium
TGCTGGGGACGAAATCGACGGAGATGCCGAAGGCTACCCAGAGGCCGGCGACCGAGTCGGCGGTGGCGCGATAGAGGCAGGAGACGAGGCCGGCCATGTCGATAATGAGCCGCGCAGCCAGGCGCCGGAGGTAGTCGCGGGGGACGCTGATGTCGCTGTCGTTGACGACGAGGATCGGATGGCGGGCCTCGTTGAGGAGATCCATCAGCACGCCGACCTTGCCGTTGGGGGCCGCGGTTGTGCATTCGATGAGGCGGATGGAGACCGCGGGATGGGCGTCGATGAGCGCGCGGATGGCCGGGACGGCGGGGTCGTCGAGGGAGTGGACGCCAAAGAGGATTTCAAACTCGGGGTAGTCCAGGGCGGCGTGGCCGAGGATGGCGTCTTCGAAGCCGGGATCGAGGCCGCGGACGGGCTTGAGGATGGAGATGGGGGGCAGGGAGGCGGGCTGGGGGCGGCCGCGGACGAGGCGCGATTCCAGGCGGTAAGACAACGCGGCCAGGATCGCCACGACCTGGTAGGCGAGGGCCAGGAAACCGAGGATATAGACGGCAATAGCCACTGGAATGACGGCGGAATCAAGCAGGGCAGCGAGGGGATTACTGTGCCAGGAGAACTACCCCGCCGGCTACGAGAATAGCACCAGCCCAGCGGCGCAATTCGACTTTTTCATTCAAGATAATGCGGGCGAGAACGGTGTCGATAGCAATGCTGGCGGCGCTGGCCGGGACGGCGAAGCTGAGCGGGGCGATGCGGAGGAGTTGGGTGAAGGAGAAGAACGAAATGGCCAGGAAGAAGATGGAGAGGGGGAGTTTCCAGCGGCGGCCGTTGGCGTTGCGCATGCCGTGGCTTTGCAGGAGATCGGAGCAGACGGTGCCGCCGACGATGCCGCTGAGGTAGATCCACTTCATGAGTTGGGCACCGCCGTAGAGGAGAGTACGGTCTCGGATCGCGGCTCGGAAGGCGCGGAGGGCGGAGGGCCGGGGCGGGTGCTGTGCTCGGTCAGCCCGGTGAGGGCGGCTCCGAGCATGATGACGACGGTGCCGATCCAGCCGCGGACGGGCACGCGTTCATGAAAGAAGAAGGCGCCGGCGAGGGCGCTGAGGACGTAACCGACCGCGGAAACGGGCACGACGAAACTGAGGTCGGCCATGCCGAGCAGCCAGATGCGGAGCAGCATCCAGGTGGTGAGGACGACGATGCCGAGCAGGGCGACGGGCTGGAGGATGGAGACGATGGGCCCGGCCTCGGGCGGGGCAAGCAGCATGGCCTGCTTGAGAATGACGTTGCCGCCGACGTTGGCCAGAACGACGACGCAGGTGAGCAGCCAGATGCGCAGCTTCATCAGTCGCCGTTGGCCAGGGCAGCGGCGGACTGCCGGCGTTCGTCCGCGACGAACTGCTTGCGCTTATTGCGCAGGGCGAGGTACTCGCGGGCTTCCTTGTAGAGGCGCTTGCGCTCGGCGGAGTTGAAGATGGCCTTGCGCACGATGCGCCAGGCGGCCTTGGGGCGGAAGTAATACTCGCCGTAGAAGCGTTCGACCCAATCGACGAGCTCGGCGTGATCGAGGCCGGGATAGATGAGATTGGGCAACTGGTGGCCGGACGCGTCGGTCATGGCGGCGTCGAGCTGGATCAGGCCGTTCTGCTTGGCGTAGTCGTAGAACTCGGTGCCGGGATAGGGAGCGGCGAGGGAGACCTGGATGGTTTCGCAATCGAGGTCCTTGGCGTAAGCGATGGTCTTGCGGACCGATTCGCGGGTTTCGCCGGGCAGGCCGATGATGAAGTCGCCGTGGACGGTCAGGCCGATTTTATGGGCGCTTTTGGCAAAACGGCGGCCCATATCGACAGTGGCGCCCTTCTTGATGTTTTTCAGGATCTGCTGCTCCCCGGACTCGAAGCCAACGATCAGGAGGCGGAAGCCGGCGTCCTTCATGGCGCGGAGGGTGTCTTCGTCGGTGGTGACGCGGGAGGTGCAGGAGAAGGTGAAATCGAGTTTCGCGAGCTTCTTGCAGAGCTCGATGGTGCGCTCGCGCTTGTAGTTGAAGGTGTCGTCGTCGAAGAAGATCTCCTTGAGGCCGGGGAAATTGTCGATGGCCCAGCGGCACTCATTGACGACGTCGTCGGAGGAGCGCAGGCGCCAGCGATGGCCGGAATGGGTCTGCGGCCAGAGGCAGAAGGTGCACATGGCCGGGCAGCCGCGCGTGGTGTAGAGGGCGAGGTAGGGGTGCTTGAGGAAGGGGACGTTGTAGCGGGTGATGTCGAGGTCGCGCTTGTAGACCTTGGTGACCCAGGGGAGATCGTCGAGATTCTCGATGTAACCGCCCTCGGGGTTGTGGACGAAGGTGCCGTCGGGGCGGCGGAAGCTGACGCCGGGGAGCTCGTCGAGCTTCTTCTCGCCTTTGGCGTAGGCGACGATCTGGTAGTCGAATTCGCGGCGGACGATGAAGTCGATGACGGTGTTGGAGAGCACCTTCTCGGGTTCGATGGTGACGGGCGGACCGACGAAGCAGACCTTGAGGCGCGGGTTGACGTCCTTCATCATCCGCGCCATGCGGACGTCGACGTCGAAACCGGGGGTGGAGGTGAAGAGCACGAGGAGCTCGAAGTCGCGGGCCATCTGCACGCTTTGTTCGATGGAGACGCCGTGGGCGGGGGCGTCCAGGACCTTGGAGTCGGGCAGCATGCCGGCCGGGTAGCAGAGCCAGACGGGGTACCAGTAGGACTCGATTTCGCGGGTGGCGGGCCAGCGCGAACCGGCGCCGCCGTCAAAGCCCTCGAAAGAAGGCGGATTCAGGAAGAGTGTTCGCATGTAGTACTAGATGCCCCAACAGGTCCTCCCGGGTGGGAGAAACCGCTCTAATAACCAGTCTATCAGGACGGCTTTTGGCCGCGTTGCTTCACCAGCCATCGGCTACGGGGCGCGATAGGGCCGCATCCACTCGGTTGGCGTGTCTTGGCCAATCAGGCCTCAAGCTTCTTCAGGATATGTCTTGCAAGAAAGTCGTTGATTTCCCGATGGCGCGGCAGAGGCTGCGCGACTCCCGTTGTGGGATTGCGATACCAATCGTCTTCCCCGCCGTGCCGGATGAGGACGCATCCGGCCTGTTCCAATCTGCGGATCAGTTCCGTCCGTTTCATCCGAAGGGAAGCTCGGCGACCTTACGGATGCCCGGAATCTCACCGCTCGTGAGGTCCCTATAGAGATCGCGGAGGTTTTCTTCGAGTTCCGCGAGCGATTCGCCCTGAGTCAAGTAATCCGGGAAGTCCTCGAAGTAGCCGAGCCACATCTCCCCATCCTGCCACTGGACGTACCGGGCGCTACTCATAAGGCCATCTTACCGCCGGCTGGGATGAGAGGTCGAGAGAAGGTGGAGGTCCTGTCATCGCGCCGCATCATGGTCGCAAGCGAAACAGCCGGACTAGCCTGCCGCTTGGCGCAGCGCCGCGATGCGGGGCTGGCGGGACTTAGGGCTGTCGAGGCTGAACGAGCGGGCGTCGCCGAGCTGGGTGCGGACATACTCCTCAGTCTTGCTAACGACGGCATCCAGACTCCTGTTTCGTTGGATGAAGCAGAGGCAGGCGATGGATTCAGAAGCGGGGTCGTATTCCCAGAGGCCGACGAGGCGGCCACGGTCGAGAATGGCGTGGCAGGGCAGGTCGGCGAGGCTGGCTATGGAGGCCTGGCCGCGGGTCAGTGGCAGGGAGCGGCCGAGGTCGGCGGGGTCCATCAGGCTGCGGTGGTCGCGGCGCAGGAGGACGAGGGAGTCGAGGCTCGAGACGAGGCGGTAGACGGGGTCCTTGGGAGGCTTGAACGAACGCAGGGCGTCGAGATCCTGAGGAAAGAGCAGACGATCGGAGCCGGGTTCGAAAGGGACGAGACCGTGGGGCGCCAAAGCGTCTTTAGCGGCTTTGACGCCGAGGCCGGAGAACCACTGGAACTCGGCCGGGGTGGCCGGGCCAATCCACTGAAAATACAAGCGGGCGAGGGCGGCGTGGGCTTCTTCGCGGGAGAGCTTGCAGGCCTTCAAGGGGTTGGGATTCCAGAGCGCATAGCGGTAGCGCTGCTGGTCCAGGCGGCCATTGGTGGGCAGGCGGCGGATGTGGCCGGAAAGCTGCAGGCGGCCGAGGGCTAGGGGCAGGGTGGAGGAGAGGCCCTTTTTCTGGCCTTCGGGGCCGAGGCTGCGGGCCTTGGGGCCGACCGAGGCGCGGATCTGGTCGGGTTCGGCGAGACCGCTTTTCAGAGCCAGCAGGACGGCGTCGCAGAGGGCGTCGACCTCCTTCTCGGTGACGCCGAGCTTGAGGGCGGTTTTCATTTCGCCGGTACCGGCGGCGGCGGCCAGGGTGAGCGCGAGGGCATAGTCCGAGGCGGGGAGGACGTAGGTGCAGGC
>JBEKHU010000398.1:0-4369 GCA_050012115.1 Bryobacteraceae bacterium
TGTCTAAGTCTTGTGTTTGCAACGCGAGGCGACTACAAGCTGCTCGGCTGTTAACCGAAGGGTTGTAGGTTCGAGTCCTACCTGAGGAGCCAATTCATTTCCCTCCGCAATTCCAGCCCCCATTAGTTAACGCCGAACCTCATCCTGCGTCCACCCCCTCCTCGCGAATTATCCTCAATAAAGCCAACCATTTCCAGACTGTCACGTTCTCCCCGTTGCGGCCCAGAGAACCCGCTTGGCAACCTGAGCGAGCCTCCTTTTTCTCCATTCCGCCTAATTCTCCACGGCGCCGGAGAGTGCCCGGGCTTGGTTAACACGACCGTCCGTCGCTGCTGCCGGTTCTGCAGGAGGCGGACCGGCGCGGCTTGCGGACCAAGCAGTGGACCACGGAGGACGGAAATGTCCGGGGAGGTCAGCGCATTGCGAAGGGGACGATGCATGGGATCCTCACCAACGCCATCTACACCGGGATGGTCGACCACAAAGGCAGCCTGTACCCCGGCGAACACGAGCGGATCATCGATCAGATCACGTGGGATCGAGTCCATGAGACCCTCCGGCGTAACAATGGCGATAACGGCGCCAGCCTCAAGAACAAGTTCGGGGCCCTGCTGCGCGGCCTGCTCTTCTGCGTGCCGTGCGGGGCCCCCATGATGCACACGTACACGATGCGGAAGTCCAAGCGCTACCGCTACTACGTCTGCTACAACGCGCAGCAAAAGGGATGGAAGAACTGCGAGACGAAGTCCGTTCCGGCCCAGGCAATCGAAACCGCGGTCCTCGATAGCATTCGCCGCATTGGGACCAATCCCAAACTGGCCGAGGCGGTTGCCACCGAAGCCCTGAACCAGGTGGCGCGCCGGCGACACGAGGTTGGCCAGGAGTCGGAGGCCCGACGACGAAGCCTCAGGCAACTCAGCCAAAGCCTGGCGCGAGAGGCGGCGGACACCAGCATCGACACCGGAGCGCGATTCGATCGCATTGCCGGTCTCCAGCACGGAATCGAGACCACGGAGTGCCGGTTGGCGGAACTTGCTGGTGAGCGCAATCAACTCGACTGTAATCCCATCAACGCCGATGATCTCCGGCGCACGTTGACCGAATTCGACGCGATCTGGTCCTCGATGACCACGAGGGAGCAGGAGCAGATGATCCGCCTCCTAGCCCAACAGGGGAGACCCCCGGCTTTGCCGGGGTGGCAGTAGCAGTTTGACATTTCCGGGAGTCCATCGGAGAACTCCAAGACGTGAGCCGCCAAGCGCACGAAAAGGAGTCTTCACGATGGACGAGTCTGAAAGTTTAAGCCATACCAAGTGGGAGTGCAAATACCACGTGGTGTTCATTCCGAAGTGCCGCCGGAAGGTGCTGTACGGGCAACTCCGGCGCAACCTGGGGGAGGTGTTTCATCAGCTGGCCAAGCAGAAGGAAAGTCGGATCGAGGAAGGGCACCTGATGAGCGACCACGTGCACATGATGATCGCGATCCCGCCGAAGTACGCGGTATCGCAGGTGATCGGCTAGATCAAGGGGAAGAGCGCAATTCACGTGGCGCGGGTGTACGGCGAGCGGAAGCGGAACTTTGTGGGCCAGCATTTCTGGGCGCGCGGGTACTTTGTCTCCACGGTGGGCCGCGATGAGGCAGTGATCCGCTCCTACATCCGGAGCCAGGAGCAAGAGGACCGACGGTTGGATCAGATGAAGCTTGGCGATTGATCGGCCACCGACAAGGTGGCCAACAGAAATGGGGCCGCGTTAGCGTCCCCACATAGCCGCTTTGAGCGGCTCACATCATAAGGCCCCCGGCTCTGCCGGGGGATACTTACTGTTTGCCGAACTTCAACCGCCGTCCGACGATCATTTTGACCAGCAGGTGGTCGGTGGCGCCGGTCAGGCCGATGCCGGTGGCGAAGTTGAATTCCCAGTTGGGGCCGAGGTTCAGGTCGATCGCCGGCATGAGCGCCTGCTGCTGCTGGCTGAGCGGGTCGAAACCAGTGATCGAACCGACCGAGCCGTAGTATTCGAAGCCCATTTGGACCTTTTTCGTGACGTCGTAGCCGACCTTCACATTGGGCGAGAAGGTGACGCCTTTGCGCACCTCGAGGCCGTGGAACGAGCGGTCCGCAGCCGGGTTGAAGCACAGGTACCAGCGGCCCAGTTGCTTGTCGATGATGGGCCGGATCTCCAGGGTCCAGGTGTCGGTCGAATAGCTGCGGCGCTGGTAGCCGAACTCCAGCGACAGGCTCAAGCCAACCGGCCAGTGCCACTCCTCCGGGATCGAGACGCGTGGCCGGATGTGATCGCCGACCCACTGATATCCCTCGCTCGTCCGATAACTGGTGAAGACGTAGAAGCCCGTCTCAAACCACGGTGTGATGCCCTGCGTGATCTCCAGCGTCTCGTGCAGGGCATGTTCATCGGGCCGCGCGCCGTCCACCATGGTCTTCGATCCCTCGAAGGTGAAGTTCGAGTGCAACTCCACCATCGTCGTTCCTGGCGTGACCAGTTCGGATCCGTACACCTGGACTTCGTAGTTGCCCTGGGCACGCAGGGACGGCATGAGCAGCAACGCCAGCAGCAGGGCAGGGCACAGGAGCCGGGGGGACTTGGCCTTCTTCGACACGATGGATACCAGTTCAGATGCAGGCGGCCGCGCCCGGGTGCGGCGATGCTGCGGCCCCGAAGACTCATTATCCTGCTCGGGCGCGCCCGGCCGCCCCGTGCCGATGTTTTCGCGAATTCCGTGACGGGGGGCGGTTGCGGGGACGAGGCAGGGTCGCGCAGGATGGCACAAGGAGGGTGCATGAAAGTCATTGCCGACGTGTGCGTGATTCCGATCGGGATCGGCGTCTCTGTTTCCAAAGAGGTCAGCGTGTGCGAGCGCATCTTCGTCGAGGCGGGCCTCAAGACTAAACTCCACGCTTACGGCACGAACCTTGAGGGCGAGTGGGACGACGTGTTCAACGCCATCAAGCGGTGTCACGAGGTGCTGCACGGCATGGGCGTGGCGCGCATCTCGAGCAGCCTGCGTTTTGGGACGCGCGTGGACCGCGAACAGACGATGGAGGACAAGATCCGAAGCGTGGAAGCGAAGCTGCGCTGAGCGCCGGCCGGCCTCAGCAGCACTTCACCTGGCGGTAGCGCGAGCGCATCCGGGCATCGAAAAAGCGGCGCCACTCGGCCGGCGAGTGCGAGCGAGCGTGGGCGGCGAGATGGCGCCGGTAGGCGTTCTCGTCGCCGAGCTCACGCAGCAGTTGCAGGAGAAAAGCGAGGCAGCGGCGCATCAGATCTCCTCCGCGTTCAGGCGTGTCGGCACAAAGGGCGTCTCGTGTAGAAGCGCCGATCGGTTCCCACTCAGAATGCCGATCCAGACGCGCAGGGAATCGATGAGCACCAGGCTGGCCATGACCAGGAACAGGCCGCAGACGGCGGCGTCGAGCCGCGCGTTGAAGATCAGCTCGCGCGTGCCGGCGACCTGGCCGGCGGCGATCTGGCCGGCGTCGAGAGCCGACTGGAGCGCGCGCGCCTGGGCCAGAAAGCCGACCCGCGGCAGGTCGGAGAAGATCTTCTGCCAGCAGGCGGTGAAGGTGGCTGAAACAAGCCAGGCCAGCGGCGCGCAGGGGATCCACATGTACTTCGCGCGATGCATTTTGACGAGCACGGTAGTGCAGAGGCACAAGGCGATGGTCGCGAGCAACTGGTTGGCGATGCCGAACAGCGGCCACAGCGAGTTGATGCCGCCCAGCGGATCGCGCACGCCCTGATACAGGAAATAGCCCCAGGCCAGGACGATGAGCGCGCTGCTGACGAGGATGCCGGGCATCCAACTCACCCGGGAAAACGGGTGGTAGATGTGGCCCAGCAGATCCTGGATCATGAAGCGGCCGACGCGCGTGCCGGCGTCGAGGATGGTGAGGATGAACAGGGCCTCGAACATGATGGCGAAGTGATACCAGAAGCCGAGGAACCAGTCGCCGCCGAGGCCGCGGGCGAAGATGTGGGCCATGCCGAGCGCGAGCGAGGGCGCGCCGCCGGTGCGGGCGAACAGCGTCTGCTCGCCGACCTGGGAGGCGAGCGAGGCCATCTGGTCCGTCGTCACGGGGAAGCCCCAGTTGCTGATGGTGGCGATGGCTGTCGGCGGCGTTGCGCCGACGATGCCGGCCGGTGAGTTGACGGCGAAATAGACGCCGGGATCGAGGACGCAGGCGGCGATCAGGGCCATCAGCGCCACGAAGCCCTCCAGCAGCATCGAGCCGTAGCCGATGGGTAGGGCGTGGCCTTCGCGCGCGATCAGCTTGGGCGTGGTGCCCGAGGAGATGAGGGCGTGGAAGCCCGAAACGGCGCCGCAGGCGATGGTGATGAAGCAGAAGGG
>JBEKHU010000399.1:0-4355 GCA_050012115.1 Bryobacteraceae bacterium
TGTTATTGGCAGTTGTTGGTTTTCCAGTCGTTTTACGGGAGCCTGGAACCCGGCACGCCTCATCACATCAATTCCATCCCGTCGATACCGTTACGCCCCCTTGTTTCCAGGATACACCCACAAGCAACAGCGCTCTGCCGAGTGGAGGTCTCCCGGCGGGACGATTGTTCCAGCGACCGAAAGACTCAGTTCTGGCTTCGCGAGCAGGATCGGGAGAGAATGTTTGTGAGCGCAAACCGTTTCGGGGTGCGACACTGATTACTTCGGCCATGGGTTCCACCACGCCAACTCCGGCACGGGAAGCGACCGAGAAAGAACAGACGCCGCCGCTGTGGAAGGTGGTCCTGCTGGACGACGACGCGCACACGTACGACTACGTGATTGAAATGCTGATGAAACTGTTCCTGAAGACGGCGGACGAGGCGTACCGGCATGCGGTCGAGGTGGACACGATGGGCCGGACCGTGGTCATGATCTGCGAGCGCGAGGCGGCGGAATTCGCGCGCGACCAGATCCATGGTTACGGCGCGGATTGGCGGCTGCCGCGGAGCAAAGGATCGATGAGCGCGACCCTGGAGCCGGCGGCGAGTGGCGCGGGCGCATGAACAGGCGTGCGGGCCGCCGCTCCGGTTGATAGCGGCCGGGCGCGCAAGTCAGCCTGAAGCGCAGAAGGACATGCGTTCCGGGAGCCGTCCCGCGCGACCGTCTGCAGTTCGTTGCTGACGTGCGAGTCGCCCCGTGGGTTCATCGGGGCGCGAGGGCGGCTTAGCCCGGGCGAGTGCCGTGGAGGGGCGGCTGATATCATCAGTTTTACCCTTAGCCATGCGGTTCTCTTCTTTCGATCAACCGTACAAACTCGGGCACAAGACGGTCCGCGGCCGTCTAGTCATCCCTTCCGGAATCCGCTGCACACACGCCACGACGATTCACAAATGCTTCCGGGAAATCCCTTCCCTCGGAGTCATCACCACCAAGAGCATCAGCGCCCAGCCGAGGCAGGGGTATCGCGAGCCCATTTACGCGCGCTACGCCCCGGGCTGCTACATCAACGCGGTCGGACTGGCGAACCCCGGGGCCGCGGCCTACCTGGCGGAATTTGAAGGCCTCCGCACGCCGGAGGACAAGTTCCTGCTGGTTTCGATCTTCGGCTCCGATGTGGAAAGCTTCGTGGAAGCGGCGGTCACGCTGCAGCCGATCGCGGACGGCTTCGAGCTCAACATGTCCTGCCCGCATGCAAAGGGCTACGGGGCGGAGGTCGGGCAGGATTTGAAACTGCTCGAGAAAATCACAGAGGCGGTTGTGCGCGCGGCCGGCGTGCCCGTTTTCGTGAAGCTCTCTTCGACGCTCGCGCGACTGGGCATCACGGCTCAAGCGGCAATGGCGGCGGGCGCGGCTGGCTTCACGCTCATCAACACGGTCGGCCCGGCGCTGGCCGCCGTCGGCACGGACCCCATCCTGCACAACCGTCTGGGCGGCTTGTCCGGCGATGGAATCCGCCCGATGGGTCTGCGCGCCGTCGAGCAGGTACGCACCGCGGTTGGGAGCGAACCGATCATCATCGGCATGGGCGGGATCGCTTCGCCGGAGCACGTCCACCAATATGCGGCCGCCGGTGCGGATCTGTTCGGCGTTGGCAGCGCTCTCACCGGACTGGACAGCGATCAGATGCGCGACTACCTGGCGCAGCTTCAGCACGATGTTTGTCATCACCAGGACCGTAGCTACGCGCGGTCGTGCGAATCCACTGTGCGCATGGACTACGTGAAAACCTGCGTGACCGAAAGAGTCGATTACGACGCAGCGCTCTTTAAACTGATTTTCGAGAAGCTCCCGGAAGAGGCGAGCGATGGGGACCTGGCGGGGAAATTCATCTTCCTCTGCCTGCCGGGGATCGGAGAAAAGCCCTTTGCGGTCTTCTCGTCCTCGGAAAAAAGCGTGGTGGTCCGCACAGTCGGCATCTTCACCGAGCACCTGGCCCGGGTGCAGGCCGGCTCCGAGATCTTGCTGCGCGGACCGTACGGTAAGGGCGTGCCGATGTTCGACGACAGCACGCTGGTCTTCGTCGGAGGCGGGACAGGGATCGCGTCCCTGTTAGAGATCGCCCACAAACTGAGGCTGGGGAACAAGCAGTTGTTCCTGCTCGGCGCCAGAACCAGCCGGCACCTGTTCGAACTCGACACATTCCGGCGTCTCGGCCCCGTTTTCCTGGCGACCGACGATGGCAGCCTGGGGCATCACGGCTACGTTCCGGATCTGATCGGAGAAGCGCTCGCCGGAGTGCCGGCCAGCGAGATCCAGCGCCTGGTTTTCATTAACTGCGGGCCGGAGGCGATGGTCCGGCGCTGCTTCGAGATCCAACGGGAACTGGTGCCGGAGGAGCGCCTTATCGGTTCCATCGAGTACCTGACCAGTTGCGGCGTTGGCATTTGTGGGAAGTGCTCTTGCCCCTCTGGCGCGCTCACCTGCATCGATGGACCGTTCCTGCACGAGCGCGAGTTTCAGCCTTCAACGGCTGGCATATAACAAGCTACGCGCCAGCCATCATCCACGGGTGGAGTGCGGCCGTTCTACTTGATCTTCACCGGGTACGGCGCATGTTCCGGCAGCTTCGGCGTGGACTGGTCGAGTTTCTTGAGCAGCTCAGCGACGCCGCGCTCGAGCTGCGGGTCGTGGCCCTCGATGACGGACTTGGCGTCGTTGTGGACGACGATGTCGGGATCGACGCCGCGGCCTTCGACGGACCACTCGCCCTTGGCGTTGGCGTAGGCGAACTCGGGCACGTTGACGCGCCCACCGTCCATCAGAACGCCGTGGTCGCTGATGCCGACCACGCCGCCCCAGGAACGCTCGCCGATGAGCGGGCCGAGGCCGGCGGTACGGAACATCCAGGGGAAGATGTCGCCGTCGGAGGCGGAGTTGCCGTCGAGCAGGACGGCCTTGGGACCGATGAAGACGCTCTCGGGATAGACGCTGGGCGTAGCGCGAGTGCGGGCGTAGTCGAGACCCAGCAGATTGCGGGTGAGGCGCATGATGACCATGCGCGAGATGTTGCCGCCGCCGTTGGCGCGGTCGTCGATGAGAAACGCTTCCTTGCGGAGCTGCGGGAAGTACCACTTGATGAACTCGCGGATGCCGGCCTCGCCCATGTCGGGCAGGTGCATATAGGCGATGCGGCCGTGGGAGAGTTCGTCGACCCGGCGGCGGTTGCCCTCGACCCAGTTGAAGTAGACGAGATTGGATTCGCTGGATAGCGGCCGGTAGGTGACCTTGCGCGCGTCGGCGAGTTCGGGCTTGCTGTTGAGGGTCAGCTGGACGGGGTTATCGCCGGCGTTGCGGAGGAATTTGTAGATGTCCTGTTTCGCGGTGACGTCCTCGCCGTTGATGGCTAGAACGAAGTCCCCGACCTTGGCGTCCACGCCGACTTCGGTGAGCGGGGAGCGATAGATCTCCTCCTCGTTCTGGCCCTGGAAGATGCGGGCGATCCTGTAGCGGCCGGAAGCGGCGTCGACTTCAAAGCGCGCGCCGGGCAGGCCGGGGTGAGGACGCGGCGGGAGGAGCATGTCGCCGCCGTCGATGTAGGTGTGCTGCACGGTGAGCTCGGAGATCATCTCGCTCATCACGTAATTGAGGTCGGTGCGATGGGCGACGTAGGGCAGGAGTTGGGCATAGCGGTCGTGGATGGCCTGCCAGTCGTGGCCGTGCATGTTGGGGGCGTAGAAAAAGTCGCGGTAGCGGCGCCAGACTTCGTTGAAGATCTGGGCCCACTCAAGGGTGGGGACGCGCTCGAGGCGCAGGCCCTCGGTGGAGACGGTCTTCTTTGAACTGGCGCCGGTGGGCGTGGCGTCGTAGATGTTCCAGGCCGGCCCCTGGCGCACAAGCACCTTCGAGCCGTCGCGGGAGAGCACGAAGCCGCTGATGTCGTCGACGAGCTTGGTGTCCTTGCGGTCCTTGAAGGCGAAGATATGCAAGGCGGGCTTGGTCTCGGCGGCGCGGCCGTAGTAGTTCGCGGGCATGGTGCCGTAGACCAGCGCATCGGACTTGACCGAGAGGCCGAAGTAGTTTTCGGCCTCGACGGGGACGCGGGTGACACGGGAGGCGAGGCCTTCGAAGTCGATGGCCTTGTCCTTGGGGGTTTCTTTGGAGTCCTTTGCGGCGTCCTTGGCGTCGGCGGGCTTGTCTTTGTCCTTATCCTTGGATGCGGCGTCCTTGGCGGGCTCGTCCTTCTTATCTTCCTTCTTGATGGTGACCTCGTCGCTCTCGGGCGGGAAGGGGTTCTTGACGTCCTTGCGCAGTGCGAGCGCGAAGATGCCGAGCATGCGGTTAGTGGCGAAGTCGAACTCGCTGCGCGAGAGCTG
>JBEKHU010000400.1:0-4352 GCA_050012115.1 Bryobacteraceae bacterium
ATGCGTCCGCTGCGCAGCACGAAGTACTCGCGCCCGTGCACGAAGGAGCGTTTCAGAAGTGCGTTGTCGGGGTTTTCTTTCGGCTGAGCGGCCGGATTCTGTGCGGCGGCCGATACGGCCGGCGTGGCTGCGGCCGCCGCCGCTCCGGCACGCGTCAGAAACTGTCGGCGGCTGGAAGCCATGGCCCCTCGGATGCCTGGCGCGTCGTCTGATCGGGCATGAACTCCCTCCTTTGGGCCCTCTTCGCAAGCACTCACGGCAGGCGCTGCGCGCCTTGAGGAAGCCTATAACTCATCGCGGCCGTGCCGCAACCCGGCCGCTTCACTCCTGCGTCGTTCCCGGATGCTCGCTACGCGGATTGTCGTCGAAACCCAGGAACTGCACCTCCGCCTCGAGTTGCAGCCCGAAACGCGCCTCGACGCGCCGTTTCAATTCGCCGACCAGCGCGCGCAACTCCCGGGCGTTGCCCGTTCCGTCGTTGTAGATCAGGTTGGCGTGGTATTCGGCCACCTGGATGCCGCCGCTGCGTAATCCGCGTCCGCCGGCTTGATCCAGGAACCAGGCCGCCGGGACTTTGCCTTTCTTCACCACGCTGTCCGGCACCTGGGCTCGCACCGGCTCCGGCAACTCGTTGAGAATCAGGTTTTTGAAGATGCTGCCCGCACACCGCATCTGGGGCGGATACTTGCGATTGCGGGTGGCCAGAATCTCGTCCGCGGAAGCTCTCAACGCGGCCGCATCGCCGCCGCGCAGGCCGAAAACCGCCGAGAGAATCAGCCACTCTTTCCGCCGCTTGAAAACGCTGTCACGGTAGCGGAATACGCACCCCGCATGGTCCAGCCGCCGCACCCGCTCGCCGTCGAACACGCGCACGCTTTCGAGCGTGTCGCTGATCGATTGCCCGTAAGCCCCTGCATTTCCATAGATTGCGCCGCCGGTGAAGCCCGGAATGCCGGTCATGCGCTCGAGCCCTTCCAGGCCGTGTCCGACCGCGAAGTCCACCACGCTCTGCAGCGTCGCACCAGACTGAACTTCAATCGAATCACCGGTTCTGGCTAGGCCGGAGCCGCGGAACCGCAGCACGACGCCCGCGTAGCCGCCGTCGCTGACAATCAGGTTCGTGCCGCCGCCGATCACGGTCCACGTTGCCGCGCTCCCGCGCAGCACTTTCAGCGCTTCGACGAAGGCCGGCTCGCTTGCGGTGTCGGCGAGCAGCGCCGCGGGGCCGCCCAGTCCGAAGCGGGTGTGTTTCGCGAGCGGCTCTTCGGCCAACAGGGCCAGGCCGTCGATGCGCGCCAACCGCGCGGCAAGTTCTTTCATTTCCGCAGCGCGGGAAACCGCGTCGCGCGTGAGCTGATTCATTCTAGTTCTCGTTCATTCTAATCTGAGTCTAGGCGGTGAGCGGAAATGAAGTCCACGTTCGGCGGGTTCCCCAAGGAAATGCACACGTTCTTTCGCGGCTTGCGCAGGCACAACAACCGCGACTGGTTCGAGGCGCATCGCGAGACCTACGAGCAGTGCGTCAAGGCGCCGATGGAGGAGTTGACGGTGCGAGTGATGGCCGAGGTGATGCGCTTCGCGCCGGAGCATGCCGGCCAGCCCAGGAAGGCGATCTACCGCATTCACCGCGACACGCGTTTCAGCAACGACAAGACGCCCTACAAGACGCACACCGGGGCGCTGCTGCGCCGCGCGGACCTGCCCAAGAACGAAAGTTCGAGCTTCTACTTTGCGGTGTCGGACCGCTGCGTCGAGATCGCCGGCGGCTGCTACATGCCCGGCCCGGACCAGTTGCGCATGATCCGTTCGCACATCGCGGAGAATGGGCCGCGGTTCTTGAAGTTGCTCCGCAACCGGGCGCTGGTCGCCACGCTGGGCGAACTGCAGGGCGAGCGGCTGAGCCGGCCGCCCAAGGGCTACTGCGCCGACATGCCCGGCGTCGAGCCGGTCCTGGACTACATCAAGGCCAAGCAGTGGTATTACTACGTCGAGCTGGAGGCCGGAATCGCCCTGACCGCGGACGTCGTCGAGAGCATCATTTCGCGCTTTCGGAAGGTGGCGCCGGTGGTGGCATTCCTGAATGAACCGCTGCTGGTGAGCGCCAAGAAGAATGCACCTCTGACGACCGGCTGGTTCTGACAAAACGGGGTGGGCGGACGGCCCCAAATGGCCGATGTCGGCCGTTTGAAGAAACTTTCCTATTTGGAATCAATAAGATAGGAAGGCAACCGGCCGATGCCGGCCATTTTGGCCCTGTGCGCGGTGGGCTAGGGATGCGCGAAATCGCGGGCGCGCGGGATCAGTTCGCGGTACACCTGGTCCGGGATTGGGGAGTCCCAGTGGCCGGTGGTTTTCGCCAGGACCACGGCTCCCAGGAACAACCCCACGGCGCCGGCGCCGATGACCCAGCCGGGCACGGCGCGCCGCGCCGGCACGAAGGTCATATCGAGCGCTCCCGCGACCGGGCAAACCGCCACGCACTCCATGCAGCCGGTACACTCGGCGGAGCGGATCTGGACCAGCACATCGACCGGCAACCGGGCTGGACAGGCCTGGGCGCATTTCGCGCAATCGATGCAGGCGTCGGGCGCACGGCGGATGCGGAACGGGCCCAGCAGCGCGGCCAGTCCGACCAGAGCGCCGTAGGGGCACAGGTAGCGGCACCAGAAGTTCTGCACGAAGACCGAGGCCAGAACCAGCCCGGCGAGGACGAAAGCCGCCGTCAGGCCCATGTAGCGGAAGAAGTTGAGCATCTTCACGTCGGCCACAATGCCGTACGGCGAGCCCAGAAATTCGGCCAGGGCGCGGGCCGGCATGGAGCCGACGGCGTAGACGAACAGAGCGAGCAGGATGTACTTGAGGCTGCGCAATCCGATGTCGAGCCAGCGGGGCAGGTAGAAGTTGCGGTGGAAGGTCGCGCGGCCGAGTTTCCACAGGTATTCAGAGAAGGTTCCGACCGGGCACAGCCAGCCGCAAAAGGACTTGCGGAAGAGGAGCGAACCGGCCAGGAAGGCCGTGAGCAGGAATAGCGCCGCCGGGTGAATCCGCGGGACCTGCCCGGTGGTCAGGAAATACTTCAGATTCATCATTCCGGCGATGGGCAGCCAGCCTTCGACGCCCGCCGGACGGGAAAAATGAGCCGCGCCCGCAGTCTCGAATTGGCGCACGAAGAGGTAAAACTCTACGCCAATCCAGAGGTTGAGGCCGAGGAACAGGAACTGGACCGTTCGCCGGAAAGCCGGCGAGCCGTCGTGATGAGTCCGACGGCGATACGGGTTAATCCGCTTCCGGGCAGTGATCTTGCCTGTGCTCTGCGACAACACTGCGGCGGCCTCGGCGGGCGCGGCTCCCATGGTCTAAAGCTACGCCGCGACGCCGGAAAGATCCGTGACCGCAGTCACGCCGGCCGCGAGTTGAGCGACAATAGCAGGCATGACTCCCGCAGAACGACAGATCGCGATTGAGAAAATCGAGGCGTTTCCGGCGCAACTGGAACAACTGGTGGCCAGGGTTGACGACGCTAAGCTCAACAAAACATACGGTGTTGGCAAGTGGACGGCGCGGCAGGTGATCCACCACCTGGCGGACTCGCACCTGCACGCCTTCATCCGTACGCGGTTCATCGCCACGGTGGACCATCCGACGATCCAGCCCTACGACCAGGAAGCGTGGGCCCAGGTGGCGGACGCCTGTACCGGCCCGGTGGAGCCTTCGTTGCAGATTCTAAAGGGGATGCACGCCCGGTGGGGGGCCTTCCTGCGGGCCCTGCCGGAGGCGGCGTTCGCGCGGACGGCGTTCCACCCGGAGCGCGGCGAGGTCTCGATGGACGACCTGGTGCGGATGTACGCCGGCCACGGTCTGAAGCACCTGGAGCACATCCGGAAGGCGCTCGAATCGTAGGCGGAGTCTTGGCCGGATTCGCTCTCCGCGCCGGCGCGCGGCGCGTGAATTCACCGTGCAATCACCGTGCGCGGAACGTGTTTTTACCGTGAAAACACCGTGTTTCACCGTAAAAACACCGGTTTTTTTCGTTTCCGTGTAACTACGGTTTTCTAAAGGCCTTAGCCGTTTTGCGCCGCGCATGCGCCCGCACCACTCGTGTAAGTACTTAGTTCTAAAGGACTTGCGCGATTGTCACCGTGCTTCACGGTGGATCTGTGGCAAACAAAGGAGTTATTGAAATTTATCGCGCATTTTGACGCACATTAACACAGGTCACCGTGCGCCACCGTGGATGTGTTGCAATGATTGGAGTTACGAACATTAAGGCGCCACATTAACACGCTGCACCGTGCGTCACGGTGGATCTGTGGCAAACAAAGGACTTATTCACATTAACAGGCACATTTTTG
>JBEKHU010000401.1:0-4343 GCA_050012115.1 Bryobacteraceae bacterium
GGCCCGTCGGTGTGGCCGCCGTCGTGTTGCCGCCAGGCCAGCTGGCCATCCAGCAGGCCGGAGTTGACGGGCGGCATTTTGGCCGTGCGGTAGTCGTCGCCGACACCGAGGTCCTTTGCGCCGAGCAGGCGGAAGACCCGGCCCGCGGCGACGGTCGCCATATAAGAGCCCTGCTGGTCCAGCCACTTGGCGTCGCCCTTCTCGGGAATGCCGTAGCTGATGAAGGTGAGGCGCGGCGCGCACAGCGCGATCAGCTCGTGCGAATCGACCGGAATGTCGCCCGCGTTCCGGCTGCCGAAAGTGGACTCCGCAGCGCCGTATTTCAGGAAGTTGCCGGCCATCCAGTGGTATCCGCCCGAACCCGTCAGGTTCTCGACGGCCTCGCCGAAGTTGCGGCGGTGCGGCTTCGCCCCGCCCTCGCCCGAAGAGCCGACCAGCACGACGGCGAAGCGCTGATCGAAGGCCATGGTGACGAGCGCCGCTTTGCCGAAGCGCGATACGCCCTCGATGCCGGCCTGTTTGGCGTTCACGGTCTTGTCGGTTTCGAGATAGTCGAGCGCGCGCGAAGCACCCCAGCCCCAGGCCCGCAGCGCCCCCCAGTCGTCGGGCTTGCGCGGCTGGCCTTTGTTGACCAGACCGATGATGCCGCGCGTCAGGCCGGCGCCGTTGTCGGCCTGGACGGTGCCCGGATCGAGCCAGGCGTAGCCCCAACCGTCGGCGATCAACTGCTCGGTGGCGGGCGGATCGTTGCCCAACATGGCTTTCAACTCGGGCCGTTTCGCCATCATCTCGGCCATCCGTTTCATGAAGGCCTGGCTGCCAAACATGATCATGACGGGCACGGGCGCGGAGGCGCCGGCCGGCGTGACGAGCGTCATTTGAATGTCGACGCTGATGGATGGGAATGCTGTGTTGTCAACGTGGCCGGCCAATTGGCGTTCGATGACCGGGATGGAGCCGGAGGTTGAATTGGCCGTGCTGGTGACCGTCCAGGTGACTTTGGGAACGCCGCTGGGCACGCGGCCCACCACTTCGCGTTCGAAATCCTCGACGATCTCGGGGCGGCGCTTTCCCCACCACTGCTTCGCCGAGGTGACCTTCTTGCCGCTCTTCAGCGTCAGCACGTCGGGCCAGTTGGGGAATGGATTGGCCAGTGCCTCGTCGTAGTTGGCGTGGTTGGGCGCCTTCTCGTTCCCGTTGAACCCGGGGCGCAGCGCCTTGATGCCGAGTTGATCGAGCATGTTGCGATGGTCTTCCGCGGTGGTCCACTGCGCGGATTGCGGCGCCGGGGCCGGCGCGGATGGCGTTTGCCCCATCGCGTGAGCAAGGGAGAAAATGGCCACCAGACCGACGAAACGAAGGCAGGTGCGGAGGAGACGAATGAGCCGCGCGGGTATCATGTTCGATCCACGAACAAATGATATGCCAATCGCTCGTAAAAAACCGGGAAAACCGGGACAGAAGACCGGAAAACCGGGAAAACCGGGACAGTATCCTCAACCCCCTATTTCCAGGGCCATCTGGTCCTGTCCTGATGCCGCTGTGGCGACGGCCTGATCGCTCCTCGGTCGGCCCGGAGGACGGTAGTGCAAGCACCGTCCTGTGATCTCTTCCAATCGCTGCACGAACGCTTCGTCGCCCAACGGTCTGCCGCGCAGCGTTGCCTGACGGACCCTTTCCGCGGCTGCCTCTTCGTCGATCGAAGTCGTCAGGACTGTGCTCCACCTGGCGGCATCGTACTCGCTCCGCCATGCCGCGAGATCGACCATCGGATCATCCGCCCACCCCGTGTGCGCGGCCGCGCTGGACCAGGGGTAGTCGGCGGCGGCAGTGACAAGGCCCGCCCGTACGGGATTGCGTTCGACGTACGCCATGGCTCGCCAACATTGCCAGAGATCCATGGGGCATGAGAAGTAGCGCGCCTGCCAGACATGGCCGCATGTGCGCCCCGCGATGTTGAAGTGCTTGGCATAGTCGGCATGCGTCCGGCCCAAGGCCGATGGCAAGGATTCCTTGCGTGTCGGCACCCAGACCAAATGGATGTGGTTCGGCATCAGGCAGTATGCCCACAACCCCAAACCCGAGCGTTCGGCATAGCGCATCAGGAGGTCCTTGTACAGCGCGAAATCCGCCGGGTTGCGAAATACCTGTTGGCGTCCATTGCCGCGCTGCGTCACGTGGTGGGCGACCCCCTCCGCAACCACTCTTGCGATTCTCGGCATCGAAGAACAGTGCGGCCCCTTGCTGGTTCGTCTCAGGGAATAGGGATTTGCGGATACTGTCCCGCGTTTCCCGCGTTTCATTGCGGATACTGTCCCGCGTTTCCGCGTTTGTCTGTCCCGCGTTTCCCGCGTTTCCGCGTTTCTCACCGGCCGCGATTCGTGGCGCCAAGCACACCCGCCGCCGCCCCAACCCACCCAGTGGCGCGATCCACAACCACAACCCGGAACTTCATCCCATCGTGCGCATGGATGAGCGGCAGACAGAAGGATCCGGAGCCGCCCGGAGTTTTTCCGAGTGTAGTCCGTTGCCCTCGAAAGCCGCTCTCACTCGGATAGTCCAAGTAAACGTCCATCACTCCTGGGGACAGATTCAGGACTTCAGGCGGAACCGTCAATTCCAGTGTGCGTTCTCCGGCGGACGAGTCGGGCGTCTGACAACCGTATCGCAACCCAAGATGGATTGAGGGCACGATCATCGGAACCAGGTCGTACTCTGCCGGCTTGACGCTCCCTTCCCGATTCACGATGAAGCGCCGTTGCCATCTCGCGGGGTGGTCCCCGGAAGTCGCTTGAATCGTTAACGTCTGTGCCTTAGTCGGACTCTGGCCGTCGATGGTGACGGGCCCCTCTAGCGAAAAGACAACTCCCTCGCGCGACTTCTCGATTGCACGCGCCAGCGTGTCCCCTATCCCGCCCGACACGGTGCTGACAAATCCGCCCGTGGCTTGAGCCAACATCTCTGCCTCCTGAACGTGCAATCGCGACGGGCTTCGCAGGCGTCCTGTATGCCGATCGCCGAATACTATCGGGAAAAACGTCAAGTCTGCTTCGGCGACTCGCTCAATGTCCTGGAATGGAGGGGCGGACACCTTTCCACAGACATCACGCATCAAAGGGTCTTCCCAGCAACGGGGCGATTTCCAATCGACGAAAAGGTCAAAGTCCTCAGCCAGCCAAAACACGCGCACAGGAGCGTCGTGAGACGCAAAACTCCTGCGGAGACTCCTGAATACAGCAACCGATGGAAAGCTGCGCGATTCCTCCTCTTGAAGAAAAGCCTTGAACGAACTGGGGTTGTGCCCCGCTTGGCACTCGCTCGTCAGTGCCAGCAAGTCTCCGCCCACATAGAGAACTAAATCTCGGCCTGGACCGATGTTTACGGAGGACTTGAACCGGGAGTTTCCCCCAGCTATCAACACTGGCGGAGGGCTTTCGTGAATCCGTCCCAAGGCCGTCAAAGCTTCAGCAAGCAGGCACGCGTCATTGCCGTACGAGGTTGCACCGAAATCAAGAACGACGACCGTCCTGCCTTCGCCCGGATGAAGACGCTCTACCGAGAGAATCTTATAGGGCTGTTCACCCAGAGTGGCGGTGAGGGCCGACGGGCGCGAGAACGCGCCGGCTTGGACGCCCTCTCCAGGAGCCACCAACACTTTAAAGACACGTTCGTCGCCCCCCCCCCCCGCGAACGATAGCGCAAGTGTGAGGTTCAACGCGGCGAGGACCACACTTGGCCATTTGACAAAACTACGGCGCGGCCAGACAGGACCCATAATTCTTTGATATACCCGTTGATTGACTGCCCATAGCATAAATCACATCAAATCCAGAAAACCCGGAAACCCGAAACCCGGGACAGTATCCTCAAATCCCATTTCCCGGGAAACCCGGGAAACCCGGGACAGGAAACCCGGGACAGTATCCTCAAATCCCATTCCCCAGGGCCATCTCTTGAAGAGTGGAAGGCGTGCCGCTAGTCGATAATCGCCTGGTACGCCAGCACCTGAAACATCCGATCCAGGGTCAGTCCGCCGGTCGGGTGCAGTTGCGCCATGAAGACCGTGATCATGTCCTCTTTGGGGTCGATGTTGAACGTCGTGTAGAAGAACCCGCCCCAGTTGTACTCGCCGGGAGAGCCCAGCTCCGCCAGCGGAGTCTTCACGCCGTCGATGCCGAAGCCCAGGCCGAAAGCCTGGTCGGGCGCGATCTTGCCGAGCTGGTCGTGGGTCATCAGCTCGACCGTCTTGCGGCCCAGCAAACGCACGTTGCCCGACTTGCCGCCGTTGAGCATCAACTGGCAGAAGCGCGCATAGTCGGAGGCGGTGGAAGACAGGCCCGCGC
>JBEKHU010000402.1:0-4343 GCA_050012115.1 Bryobacteraceae bacterium
CGCGCTTGGTTTGCTGCATGCGGACGTATCGGCAGCCGGATCTTATCGGGACTTTCAGGCAACAGCTACAGTGCGCCGCGCCGTTGGAACCGCGGTTCCTAGACACCCGCCTGGAGCCTGACAGCAATCCTACATGTACATCCCGCCGTTTACCTTCAGCACGTGCCCGGTAATGTAGCTCGCATCATCGCTCGCCAGGAACTTCACGGCGGCGGCGATGTCCTCGGGCTTGCCAAGGCGCTTCAGCGCGACGCGCTCGAGCATCTTCTGCTTCTGCTCTTCGGTCAGCACGGCGGTCATGTCGGTCTCAATGAAGCCCGGCGCAACGGCATTTACCGTCACATTGCGCGAGGCGAGCTCCAGCGCGAGGCATTTGGTCAGTCCGATGAGACCCGCCTTCGAGGCCACGTAGTTTGCCTGTCCCGGATTGCCCATCTCGCCTACCACCGACGCGATGTTGATGATGCGGCCCCAGCGCTCTTTGATCATGTGGGGGATGACGGCCTGGCTGACCAGGAACGCGCCGGTCAGGTTCACCTGCAGCACCAGATTCCAGTCCGCGGGCTTCAACCGCATGGCCAGCGCGTCGCGCGTGATTCCAGCGTTGTTGACCAGCACGTCGATCCGATGGAACTTTTCCATGACGCTCTCGACGCCCGCCTTCACCGATTCCGGGGATGTGACGTCAAAATCGAGCGTCATGCACTCGCCGGCGCAGGCGCAGATTTCGCCTGCCACCTTCTCGTTGTTCTCGATTTCCGGTGAGGCGACGATAATCGCGTAATTGGCTTTGCACAGCGTGTGGGCAATCGCGCGGCCGATGCCGCGGCTGGCGCCGGTGACCAGCGCAACTCGTTGAAACATGCTGACTCCTGCAATTGGACTGGTGAAACCTCCATCATAGTAGATTGCAGAGGTTACCCATTCCCAATGGCTTACTCCGATCTGCGCGACTTCATCCAGAGACTGGAAAAAGAAAAGCAGCTTAAGCGCATTCCTTTCGAGGTGGATCCCTACCTCGAAATCACTGAGTTCGCCGACCGTTCGGTTAAGACCGGTGGCCCCGCGCTGCTGTTCGAAAAGCCCAAAGGCTCGAAGATCCCTGTCCTGATCAACGCCTTCGCCTCCGCGCGCCGCATGGAACTGGCGCTGGAGGTTGATTCGGTTCAGGAGCACGCCGATCGGATCGTCGAGATGCTGGAGTTGCGCATGCCGCAGGGCCTGATCAACAAGCTCAAGCTGCTGCCCAAGCTCGCCGACATGGCCAGGTTCTTCCCCCGGACCGTCTCCACTGGGCCGTGCAAGGAAGTCATCCGCAAGGACGGTTTCTCGCTGCGGGAGTTCCCCGTTCTGCACTGCTGGCCGCAGGACGCGGGGGCATTCATCACGCTGCCGATGGTCTTCACCAAGAACCCGGAGACCGGCAAGCGGAATTGCGGCATGTACCGCATGCAGGTTTACGACGATCGGACCACTGGCATGCATTGGCAGACCCAGAAGCAGGGCGCCGAGCACTACCGCCGGCTTCTCAATGCTGGTAAGGAAGCCAGGATGCCCGTCGCCGTGGCGATTGGCTCGGATCCGGCCACCATGTACGCGCCGGTTCTGCCCCTGCCCCCCGACCTCGACGAGATGCTGATCGCCGGCTTCCTGCGCCGCGAGCCCGTGGAAATGGTGAAGTGTGAGACCTGTGACTTGGAAGTGCCCGCCAACGCCGAGCTCGTGCTTGAGGGCTACGTCACGCTCGGCGAAACACGCACCGAAGGGCCGTTCGGCGACCACACCGGCTACTATTCGCTGGCCGACCCCTATCCCGTCTTCCACGTGGAATGCATCACCCAGCGCAAGGATCCCATCTACGCCGCTACCATCGTCGGTCCGCCGCCCATGGAGGACTTCTACATGGGCCAGGCGATTGAGCGCATCTTCCTGCCGCTGATGCGCATGCAGATCCCTGAAATCCGCGACATCTCGATGCCCGCCGCGGGGGTCTTCCACAACCTCATGCTGATCTCGATCCGTAAGTCTTATCCGGGCCAGGCGCGCAAGGTGATGCACGCCATCTGGGGCCTGGGGCAGGCGATGTTCACGAAGCTCATCGTCGTGGTAGACGAGGACGTCGACGTGCAGAACCATTCCGAAGTCGCCTGGCGTGCGCTCAACAACATCGATCCGGAGCGCGACAGCGAGTTCGTTCATGGCCCGGTCGATTCGCTCGACCACGCCTCCCGAATGCCCGATTACGGCTCCAAAATGGGCATCGACGCGACCAGGAAGCTGTCCGCCGAGGGTTTCACCCGCCGCTGGCCGGATGCGATTACGATGTCACAAGAAGTGAAGCAGCGGGTCGACGAACTGTGGAAGCGGGCCGGTTTGTAAACTTCGCCGCCCGTTCCGCTTGAATTGCGATTATTATGGACGTAATAGTTCAGTTTGATTTCTGGGATGATCCAAAACTGGAGGTTGCATGCAGCGACGTGATTTCATCAAGGGCGCCGTCAGTCTTTCGGCCTTTCCTTACCATCTTTTTGCGGGTCCGTCGAAAAAGTCGGCCAGCGATGTGATTGAGCTTGGACCGAAGAAAGTGAAGGTGACCCGTCTCGCCATGGGCACCGGCACCAACGGCATGGGCGGCAGCTCGAACCAGACCCGCAAGCTGGGCATGAGCGGTCTGGCCGACCTGCTTCGCACGGCTTACGACAACGGCGTCTGCTTTTATGATTCCGCCGATCAATACGGCACTCATCCCAATATCAAGGAAGCGCTGAAAAGGGTCCCGCGCGAGAAGGTCGCCATCCTCACCAAGACGCACTCCAGCACGTACAACGAGATGAAGGCCGACCTCGACCGCTTCCGCAAGGAGCTCGGCGTCGACTACATCGACGTCATGCTGCTGCACTGCATGATGGATCCCGACTGGCCGGCGCGCAAGAAGGGCGCGATGGACTTCATCAGCGAAGCCCAGGAGAAAGGGCTCATCAAGACCAAGGGCACGAGCTGCCACACGCTCGGTGCGCTCAAGGCCTCGGCCAAAACGCCCTGGGTCGAAGTCGATCTGGCCCGCATCAATCCCGCTGGCGCGATTATGGACGCCGACCCGCAGACTGTGCTCGCCGTCCTCAAGGAGATGAAGGCCGCCGGTAAGGGCATCATCGGCATGAAGATCTTCGGCGCCGGCAAGCTGCGCCACCGTGTCGACGAGTGCCTCCAGTACGCCCTCGCGCAGGAGGTCGTCGACTGCTTCACCATCGGCAGCGAGAGTGTCGCCGAATTCACCGACCTTACGAAACGCATTCCCGCCGCGTCCGTGCGGGGGTAGGATCTCACCGCCGCGAAAACTGGGGACTGGCGTCACACCGCAAAGGCCTCTCGCGCGGGGACACCGAGGCCCACTCAACCCCGAGCATGACCACTAACCCCTCTGCCGAGGGCGACACCAAGGCGTCCGCCGAGGACGCCGTAGGTGTGTCCCCGCGCTACCGCCGCGCCGCTAAGCCCCGTCTCTGGCGATCAGCTAGCATAGGCGCGGTGTCAGTTGTAGTGGCGGAGCCAGAGCGGGCGCTCGTGTTGGCGCTGATCAGTGTGGGCGAACGCGCGGGCGTAGGCCCACTCGCCCAAACCGTTTACTTTGTGGAGAGTTTCAAGTAGAGGCCCCCGCACGACCTTCCATCATGCCGCTCGTGAACCCCGCCCCACTTTGCATTTCAACCCCGTTAAGGGGTAGATTCATCGAGGAAGCACTCAATTCCTCCAACTCCTGAAAGGCAAACTATGGCTCAGATCAAAGGCCCCGCAATCTTCCTCGCGCAGTTCCTCGGTGACGCAGCGCCCTTCGACAATCTGCCGAACATCACGGCTTGGGCGCAGTCGCTCGGCTACTTCGGCGTGCAGATCCCCTCTTGGGACGGTCGCGTCATCGACATCAAGAAGGCCGCCGAGTCGAAGACCTATTGCCATGACCTGCAGGGCCAGACCAACGGCCTCGCTATCACTGAGCTCGCCTCGCACCTGCAGGGCCAGTTGGTCGCCGTTCACCCGGCTTACGACGAACTCTTCGATACCTTTGCCGCGCCTGAAGTCCGCGGCAATCCGAAGGCCCGCACGCAGTGGGCCGTCAACCAGGTAAAGTATGCCATCAAGGCTTCGGCCAACCTCGGGCTCACCGCGATGCCGACCTTCTCCGGCGCGCTGCTCTGGCCCTTTATGTATCCCTGGCCGCAGCGGCCCGGCGGCTTGGTCGAAGAGGGTTTCAAGGAACTCGCGAAGCGCTGGAAGCCGATCCTCGACTACGCCGACAAGTTCGGCGTCGACTGCGCCTACGAGCTGCATCCGGGCGAAGACCT
>JBEKHU010000403.1:0-4341 GCA_050012115.1 Bryobacteraceae bacterium
CGTGAAGCAGACCCTCGCGCGCAACTCCATCGGCGTCTCCGCGCTCGAAGTCGTCCTCAATCACACCGAGCCCGACCCCGGCAAGCGCGCCCGCGCGAACGAGTACTTCGTTCAGGCCATCGAACTCGCCGGCGCACTCGGGGTGCCCTTCATCGGCACCATGTCCGGCAAGGATACTTCCAAGCCCTTCCCCGGCCAAGTCGACGAAATCGTGCGCGTCTACCACGAGAAGTACTTCGCCGCCTGCGAGAAGCACAAGGTGCGCCTGTGCTGGGAGCCGTGGCCCGAGGGACCTAACGTCGCCACCAGCCCCGTCGGCTACGAGGCCCTGTTCAAGGCCTTCCACGACTCGCCGTACGTCGGTCTGCAGTACGACCCGTCGCATTTCGTCCGCCAGTTCATGGACCCCATGCAGACCGCGCGCGACTTCGCCCGCTACATCTATGACGTCCATCTCAAGGACGTCGAGATTCTCTGGCCCGTCCTGCGCCGCGGCGGCATCACTCCTGTCGATCACGCCTCGTGGTGGCGCTACCGCATTCCCGGCCTGGGTTGCATCAATTGGGCCGAGTTCTTCTCGATCCTCCAGGATGCGGGCTACAGTGGCGCGATGAGCATCGAGCACGAGGACCCGCTGTACGGCGACGGCACCAACCGCGGCCCCGACTTCAGCGCGGAGTACAAAGTCGGCTTCGTGATGGCCAAACGCTACCTGGCGCAGTACGTGCCCTAACCGCCTGTAGTGGAAATCTAGCGGAATGCGCGGATCTTCCGACGCCGCGCCTACTCGTAGTGCAGGGCCTCAATCGGGTCCATCCGCGCCGCCTTGATCGCCGGCGCCAGGCCCGCGATCAGGCCCACCAAGAACAGGACGGTCGTCGAAACGACAATCGACGTCAGCGAGACCCCCAGGTAAATGTCCCCGGTATGCGTTGTATCCTCGAACGTCCGGCCGAGGAACGGCATCGTCCCGATGAGCATCGTCACGCCCCACCCGAGCGCAATCCCCAGCGCGCCTCCGGCCGCAACCACCAGCGACGCCTCCATCAGGAATTGCTTCAGGATCATGCTCTTCCGCCCGCCCAGCGCCTTGATCATGCCGATCTCCTTCGTCCGGTCGATCACCGACGTCAGCATGATGTTCGCCAGCCCCACGCCGCCGATGGCCAGCGTCAGCGTGCCCACGAATCCCAGCAGCACCTGGACCGCCAGGCTCATGCCGGTGATGATCGACATGAACTTGCCGAAGGCGATAATCTCGATCGCCTTCTCGTCCGTCGGCGCGAACTTGTGCAGTTCGGCCAGCTTCGCCCGCACCTGCTTGACCGCTTGGTCGGCGGCCTCCCCGCTGACCGGCTTCCACACCAGGAACCACGGGTAGTGGGTATCTCCGAAGATCGAAAACGTATCGTACGGGATGAACCCGCATTGGTTGTCCGGTGTATTGTAGTTCGCGATCTGCAGCTTGGTTTCCAGCACGCCGATCACCGTGAACCGGACGCCGTTCAGAGTCAGTTCCTGGTCCACCGCCGGCGCTTCGCCGAACAGGTCTTTCGCGATCTTCGCGCCCAGTACCAGCACCCGCGCCTGGTGCAGCCGGTCGTCGTCGTCGATCCACCGCCCCGAGGCCAGCTTGCTGTTCCGGACCACCTGGTACTCCGGATAGACCGCTCGCAGCGTGATCTCCTTGTCGCGATGCCCGTTGTTGGCCTTTACGCCGTACTTCATGATCTCCGGCGACAGCGCCTGCACCAGCGGCACCGTCTCCTTGATGATGCCCGCATCCGCCAGGTCCAACCTCACCTTGCGGCCGGCGCGCAGCCCGCCTTCTTGCGACGAGGTCTGCCCATTAAAACAGATCACCAGGTCCTGGCCCACCGCCGTGAACGACTTCACCAGCGCGTTCTTGAACCCGTCGCCGTAGGAGATCAGGATCACGAAACACGCCACACCCCACGCCAGGCTGGTCGTCGTGAAGACCGTGCGCCCCATGTGGAACTTCAGCGCGGCAATCGATTCCGAGAAGATGAATCGCCAGCTCATTTTTAGTACCTCCGCGCCCACACCTGTCAACGCAACTGTTATTGGTGCGCGCCCGCTACCGTTCCTCGCCTGCTACCGAGCCGCACCCGTTACTGAGCCGCGACTGTTAAGGAGCGGTTGCCCGGCCTAGCGCTCGAACCGCAGCGCCTCAACTGGCGTCAGGTCGGCCGCCCGCCGCGCCGGAGGCAGTGACGAGCACACCGCCACCAGGCCCAGTGCCAGCGTCGCCAGCCCCAGCACGTTCCAGTGAATCGGCAGGCCCGAGAACATCTGCGGCATCGGCAGGGCGTTCACGCCTTTCGACAGCAGCACTACCAGCCCCATGCCGACCACCCCGGCCAGAAGCGCCAGGAACAGTCCCTCCAGGAAGAACTCCAGCGTGATCCGGCCCTTCGTCGCGCCTACCGCCTTCTTCAACCCGATCTCATTGGTGCGCTCCCGCACCGCCATCATCATCGTGTTCATCACCCCGATGCCGCCCAGTGAAAGCGTGACCAGCGAAACCACCGCCAGGAAAATCTCTCCCGCGTCGAAAATGGAGTCGAACATCTCGCTCTCCTTGATCATGTCCCACGTTTCCATCGCGCTCTCGTCCTTCGGGTCGAACTCCTTCACCTTGCCCAGCGCCGTCTTCACCTCCGCCTCGGCTTCCGCCCAGTTCTTGGTCGAAGCGGGACGGTAAATGATGCAGTTCACGAGTCCCTCGGAGTAAAACTCGCGCCGTTCGGGCATGTCACGCAACAGCGCTGGCTCGGGCACCAGGATCTTGTCGTTGTCCCACCCGTCGTAGCTCGAATTCTGGTCCTTCTCCGACATCAGGCCGACCACTTCGTACGGGTAGTTCCGCAGGTAGATCGTCTCCCCCAGTGGCACCGGTTTCTTTTCGAAAAGCTGCTTGCGCACCGCTGAGCCCAGCACCGCCACCCGGCGCTGCTCCCGCACATCCGCCTGGCTGATCGTGCGCCCGTTCTCCACCGGCAGATTGCGCAGTTTGAGGTATTCCGGCGTCACGCCCAGCGTCAGGAAACGCCCGGCGTTGGTGGCGCTGTGCGCCGGCACCTGACCCGACTTCGACTCCGAGGCCACGATGCCCACCGCCGGACACTGTTGGCGGATCAGATCCACGTCGTCGCGCTTGAGCTGAATCCAGCGTCCGGCGCGCTTGCCGCCGGCCTGCAATTCCGTCCTGCCGCCCCACAGGAACACCAAGTTGTCGCCAATCTGAGCCATGTTCTTGCGCTGCCCGTCGCGGAATCCGTCCGACAGCGCCGACATCATGACCAGCGACGCGATGCCCCACCCGATGCCGAACAGGGTCAGGAAACTGCGCAGCTTGTTGCGCCGCAGGTTGGCCAGCGTCTGCCTCGCCAGATCCCAGAACAGCTCAAATGCGTACATGTCACGGACCCTATGGTGTATTCTCCCTCCGCGCAGCACCTCCAGGCGCGGCACATCCGCTAGCGGCAGGGTTCGTGGCTCGACGGCAGCGCTCATGCGGCGATCCTCTCTAACCTGCATACGGTTTGGACGCCGCCGTTGTTCCCTTGGTCTCCGCCGGACGCCGGAAACGGTTGTAAACAGGAGCTGCAGGCCCGTTTGTACCGGCTTCAATACCGGGGCCACGGCTGCAAGGAGCGGTCAGCTGCAGGCGCGTACAGGCTGAGCCGGAAGGAGCGGTCATCTCGAGGTATTTGATGGATTTCCAGCTCTTGCCGCCATGGGCGTGACAGCATCCGCCCGCACGTGCACTGGGGTTATGCTGCGCGGACTTCCGGAAAGCAGGGGTCAGAGACAGCAGTTCCCGGTTCTCGCAGATCGTTGCAATGGGGAGGCTACGACTGTGAGAAACGCGGGCCACGCCCAGAAAGGCATCTGAACCCGGAAGAACGCTGAGTCCAGGAGACAACTGAGCGAAGATGAGAGAGTCGGGATATGCGTTGCCGGATGATGCTGGTTCTATTCGCCGCGTTGCTGCTGTGGCCGGCGTGGCTGGCCGCCGAGAGCTTCCGCCTGTACCTGAACGACGGCACCTTCCAACAGGTGCGCGAGTACAAGGTGCAGGAAAACCGCGTGCGCTACTACTCGACCGAGCGCAGCGACTGGGAGGAGATCCCGCTCAGCCTGGTGGACCTGAAGAAGACCGAAGCCGAGCGCAAGCAGGTGATGGAACGCGTCAAGAAGGACGCCGCCGCCGACGCCGCCGAGGAGAAGTTCGAGCGCGAGCAGGCGCACGAGGTGTCGCTGATCCCGAAGGGCGCGGTCGTCTACCACCTGCAGGACGGGAAAGTCGCGACCCTG
>JBEKHU010000404.1:0-4339 GCA_050012115.1 Bryobacteraceae bacterium
TGCACTTTGGTTTGGGGCCGCACGCCTCGGCGGATCTGGTGGAAATCCATTGGCCATCCGGCATCATTCAGAAGTTGACCAACGTTGCCGGCGACCGCATCTTGACCGTCCAGGAGCCCCCTCGATAGGCGCCCGCGCGCTGATCGCAATACGACCGTCCCCGCGATCACGCAGTTCGCGCAGGTGGTTCGCGGCGGTCCCGGCCAGATCATCACTGGCGCCTATCATCTTTCCGATGCCGCGTCCGTGACGACGAACAGATCGCCGCCGCTCCCCGTGCGTCAAGGGAGAGCTTCTTCCCCAATCGGATTTGAAAGCGCCAGGGTCGGCTCATACCCGCCGCGTCCTCCTCGTCATAGCTGAAGCGCTCCTTCGGGTAGAGACAAATATCGGAGAGCGTACGCTGACAAGGAGCACCGACGGAGGCGGCCTGTTGACGGTGCTCCTGTATGTTGAATGAGAAGGAACGGCGTCCGCTCCAACCGAAGGCGATTTGAATCACTCGATGGAAAGTGGTCAGTATAGAACCGCTCCGGACCAGTAGACGGCGCCAGATGTACGAGCTGGTTTCACGCAAGACGACGCGGAACTGATACATATCAATGGGGAAAGTGGTCTGACTCATCATCGGCCATGCTTATCAGCTCGAGATTCGCCTACGCGAGCCCCTGTTTTGGCGAGGTCTCGCTGCTTAGGGCTCCTCACAAACAAACGCAATCCGCGCACAACCTGGGCATAGTATCCGGCATAGGAAGCAAATGGTGCCGGACTCGTCCAGTGCTTGTTCGAAAGGGCGCCGTGGGATAATCAGACGAAAATGAACTTGCTCCCGCTGATCTCGATCGCGATTTTCCTGCCTGCATCGAGCTTACTCGCGGGAGCACAGTCTACACCCTGCAGCGCTGTTCCACCTGGATCGCTTGAGCGGGCGGCTTGCCACGCGCGATTCCGCCAATGGAGGGAAGCGGAGGAGGTCTACCGGGCGTACCTCAAGACGCATCGCGATTCCGTGCCGGCTGCGCTTGGCCATATCGAGGTGCTGCTGCGAATGGAACAGGCTGCACGTCTTCAACACAACCTCGATGCCGCGGTGGAGCAGGCGATTGAGGTTTCGGAGGAATTGGCGAAGCTCCTGGAAACTCATCCGGATGAGCCGGCCGTACTGAAACTCCAGGCCGCGGTGCTGGGGAATGTGGAAAAGAACCCCCTCGCCGCCGAACAGATTCTCACGAAAATCACTCGAATCACTCCGCGCGACGGTGATGCGTGGAGCCTCCTGGGTTCGTTCTACCTTGACAGCCAGCGGGTAGAGGAGGGGATCCGCTGTTTCGAGACCGCTGTTGCTCTCAATGCCGCGAATCCTCTGTATCGCGCCGGCCTGGCGCGTGGCTATGCAGCGGCGGGCCGCTCAGCGGAAGCAGCGAAGGCCTTTACCGCGGCGCTTGAAATGGCACGGCCGGATTCGAATCCGTTAGTGTTTCTCTGGTACGGCGATTTCCTAGCTTCATCGGAGCGCTACGACGAAAGCATTAAAGCCTACTCACTCATCATTGCAGCTGACCCTGGAAACCGTGAGGTGTGGCTGAAGAGAGCAGCGGTCGAAGTGAAGGCAGGCCACTATCACGATGCGGAGAAGGACGCCCTGGAGGCGCTGGAGCACGGCGCCGGCGAGCGTGAGACTCAGACCCTGCTGCTTAGCGTGTATCGGGAACTAGGGGACGACGCAAAAGCGCAGGCTGCCGCGGCGGCCGTTGAGCGCGCCTCCGATGCTGAGGAGGCGCGCCGCGCGAAATGGCGTCGCGCCACAACCGCGATGGAGCAAGCGGAACGGCTAATGCGGGCCGACCGTTTCTCAGAGGCTCTGCCGTTGTACGACAGTGTCACCAAAGACGTGCCGGGCTACGCCGAGGCGTGGTTCGCCGCCGGCATGTGCTATGCGCACACAGGTGACGCGAAGCGCGCGGAGCAGTCGCTTCGGACGTATCTTCGCCGTCAGCCACTCTCGGCGGACGGACACAGCGCATTGGGCTTGTTACTGCTCTCGCAGCAGAGGATTGCGGAAGCGCGCGCCGAACTTGAAGAAGCGCTGCGGCTGGATCCCGCGGCCACGGAAGCTAAGGAGGCGCTGGACGCGCTTGCGCCGCGGGCGAAGTAGTTGCAACGTCATATCAAGGCTGCGGTGCCGTTCGCGATTTCTTCAGCCAAGCTTCATGGCGTGCAGCCTCTTCCGTGCGCCCCATTCTCTTATAGAGCTGCAGCAGGAAGATGTGTGCGGCGCGATTGAGGGGCTGGTTCTCCTCGTCCGCGTTGCGCGCGACGAGTTCCGCCTCCTCGGCCGCCTCCGCCAGGCGGCCCTCCTCAGCCAGCATTTGCGCGTGCTTCATTCGCGCCGGCAGAAATGAGGGATCCCAGTGGAGGAGTTCGTCGAGCACTGCCGCAGCCTGTCGTTCCTTGGTCTCGGCCATGAGAAATGTGTAGAGGATGAACGCGCTGGCCACCAGATGGCGCGCAAGTCGGCGGTTGAGCTGAAAGGCACGGCCGAACGCATTTTCAGCTCTTGCGACGTGTCCGAGGTCCTGCTCGGCCAAACCAATCTGAGTCCAGATCAGCGTCTGCAATTCCTGGTTGGGGTGTGTGCCCAACGCCCGTTCCAGCACGGGAATTGCTTGTTCCGGGCGAACCAGCATGCGGAGCCCGCGACCCAGGTTGTAGAGTGCAACGGGATCAGCAGGGCTGAGGACGACGGCTTTCTCTAGCACTTTGATGCAACGTTGTTTAGTCGCCTCGTCTGAAACTCCTGCGATTTCAGCCAGGAGACGTCCCATAAGGATCAGCGTCGGCACGTCCTTTGCAGAACCGACCAGTGTCGACTCCAGGTGATCGACGAATGGCATGGACACAACGCGGAGACAGCGCTGCTCGATTTCGTCCGAATTCAGATAAAACCGCAGACCCAGATCGCAGGCATGCTCCGCAAGAGCCGTATCTCCGGCGCGCAACGCGGAACCAGTGATTAGAATGAAGACCTCCGGCGGCGGGGGCGGCTGCCGATCGAGCGCCGGGCCGAGGATCGAAACAGCCGCCCGGTGATCTCCGCTCTGGGCATATCCGGCAGCCAGCAGCCGGCGCGCCTGGTCATCGAAATCGGGGGATGTGGCCAGCGGCTTAAGCAGCCCGACAACGCTCAGATTATCGTACTCCTGAAGCTCGATATGGGCCAAGGCCTTGGCTGCCTCGAGATCTTGAGGCTCCAGGCGCAAGGCCCGCTCCAGTTCCACCTTCGCGTCCGTTCGCTGCCCCGCCGCCAGGAGAACCAGGCCGAGAGCGGAATGGCCGTCGGCGGCGGAAGGCTGTAAGCGGACGTAGCGCTCGAGAGCTTCGCGAGCCTCTTGGAGCTGTCCAAGCTGGCTGCATGCGATGCCCAGCCCGAACAATGCCTCGGATGCGTCGGAACGACGCGCCAGAACTAAGCGGAAGCGAGAGGCGGCTTCTTCATAGCGGCCACCTTTGAGAGCGTCCCAGCCTTGTGCCAGCACTGTCTCGGGTGAGCTGCCTGGAACCGGCTCGGCACTGGCCGGGCGCGAATCCGTCTGAGGGGGCACTGCGGTCAGGCAGAAGGCGGCAACAAAAATGATCGAGGCTGCCTTAACCGCTTTCACAGCTTCCATCATACGAAGCGGGAGCGGCCGCAGCCGCTCCCGCCGAGTGTCCAGAGCTATAGAGCAGGTTAGAACACGATCCGGCCGGACACCTGCATGATGCGGGGGGTGTTGCCAGCGCTCGTGATGTAGCCGAAATGTGCGTCGCCGAAGGTAGTGTCGTATGCGCCAAGCCCGCGGATGTTGAACACGTTCTGGGCTTCCACGCGCAGTTGGAGGTAGCTGCGCTCGGTGAAGTTGAACCGCTTCATCAGTGAAGCGTCGTAGTTGAAGTAGCCGGGGTTACGAATCCACGGGTAGACGAACCCCATGTTGCCGTAGGTGAGCAACTGCGGCAGGCCGAACTGGGAGCAATTGAAACCGCCTCCGCATGACGTGTATGAGTCGGCGGGGCTGCGCAGCAAACTTCCGGAGCCGAGACTGGAAGTTGAGATCTGCGATGTCGAGCCGAAGATGAAGCCCGTCAACCCGGGCGCGCCCTGGCCTTGGGAGGAAACCCCTCCGGTGCTGCCGAAGGTGATCGGGGTTCCGCTGGTCAACAGGCCAAACCCCGCTAATTCCCAGCCACCGACCAGGTAGTCCAGGAACTTGGCACCGGCGGTCTGCGGATTGCCCAGGAGCGTGCGGCCTTTGCCGAAAGGCAACTGCACGTCGCTGTAAAACGTCAAGCGATGGGTCCG
>JBEKHU010000405.1:0-4336 GCA_050012115.1 Bryobacteraceae bacterium
TTGGTCGTGTTGGCCCAGGAGCCCCAGCACAGCATGCTCACAATGGTCAACGCCAGCGTGCTCGTATACGTGTCTGGAATCATGACTTGAAATTCCTCGTCTTGTGCCGGGACGACCCCGACTGTGTGTAATATAACAGCCATGCACCGGGGCTAGAGCCCGGAAGATCGCTGCGAGGTGCCCATGAGAGCAATGGTATTTGCGACGGTTCTGGCCTGCGCCCTTGCGTGCGCGGCCACAGCGCAGAAGAAACCCTTTGAAATCAACACTCAAACGCCTGAGGGCGCACTCCTTCAGACGGCCGGTCAGGAGAACGACCAAGCCAAACAGACGGCGCTTTACGAGGAATTCCTGCAAAAATACCCGAAACACGACGGCGTGGTCGTGGCGGCGACGGCGCTGCAGGCGATCTACACGAAGGCCGGAAACGCCGACAAAGTGATGCAGATGGCCGATGTGATTCTGACGGCCGATCCGTCGAATGCCACCATCGGCTACACCGCCCTGCAGGCGGCGGAGCAGAAAAAGGACTATGCAGCCATCAAGATCTGGGCCGTCAAAACGGTGGAAGCGGCGAAGAAGGGCCTGGCGGTCCCGAAGCCAAGCGATGAGAACGACGCCGAGGATTGGGCGAAGGATCAGGATTACGCGAAACAGATGATTGTGCGCTGCGAATACTCGCTGGCCACGGCCGTGATGCAGTCAGATGACCCGAAGGTGAAAGCCGACCTGGGCGACGCCCTGATGCAGATCAATCCCGATAGCCAGTATATTGCAGGGGTCACGCCACATTATCTCTACGGGCTGATGCAAGCCGGCCGCGGAGCCGATGCGGCGGCGGCGGCCGAAAAGTTATTGACGAAAGACAAGACGAACGACGACCTGATGGCCGTGGTGGCCGATTACAGCCTTTCGGCCAAGAGTTTCGAGAAGGCTTACACCTATGCCACGATGCTGGTGGAGACACTGAAAAAGAAGGGCGCGCCGGAGGGCACGGATCCCGCCGCCTGGGAGAAGACCAAGGCGACGAAGATGGCCCGCGGCGGCTTTATCGCCGGCAGTGCCGCCTATGAACAGAAGAAGTGGGCCGACGCGGACACGAGCCTGCGCGCCGCGCTGCCGCTGATGCAAGACAACAAGGACCTGCTCGCTCCTACGTATTTCTATCTCGGCTTCGCGAATCACGAACTCGCCAGGACGGCGAAAGCGACCGTCAGGGCGGCGATCCTGGCGGATGCCAAGAGGTTCACGAAGGCCTGCGCGGAGATCAAGGGGCCGCTGCAAGGCGCATGCCAGAAAAACCTGGAGGGGTTGCAGGCGGGCAGATGAACATCCTAGTTCCCAACCTCGGCTCCACGTCGCTGAAATACCAGGTGCTGGAAATGCCGGCGGAGCGCGTGCTGAAGCGCGGCCGCATGGAGCGCGTCTCGAACTACGCCGAAGCGGTGCGTCAGATCCGCGCGGAAGCTGCGGGCGTGGAGGCCGTGGCCTTCAAGGCGGTGCATGGCGGGCCACGCTTTCGCGGGACGTTTCCGATCGACGCGGAAGTGCTCCGGGAAATGGAGCGGTTCCTCGACGCGGCGCCGCTCCATAACGCCATTTACCTGGAAGCGATCCGCGCGTTCCAGGCCGAATGGCCCGAGGTCCCGCTGGTGGCGGCATTCGAAACCGAGTTCCACCGGACGATGCCGCCGCATGCCCGGCTGTACGGTGTGCCGCGGGAGTGGCGCATCGAGGATGGCATCGAGCGCTACGGTTTCCATGGCGCATCGCACGAGTTCATCAGCCGCCGTGTGCCGGAGATGCTCCGGCGCGAGAGCGCGGGCCTGAAACTGATCAGTTGCCACCTCGGCGGGAGTTCGTCGATTTGCGCCATTCGCGACGGCGCGTCGATGGACACGACGATGGGCTACTCAGCGCAATCGGGGCTGGAGAACGCGACCCGGCACGGCGACCTCGACGTGTTCGCTGTGCTAGGGATGATGGACCGGCACGGCTGGAACACGGCCGAAGTGCGGCGGCAACTGGCGCGCGAGAGCGGGCTGGCGGGCATCTCGGGCGTGCCGGGCGGCGACGTGCGGGACATCGAGGCGGCCGAACGAGCGGGGTCCAGCGATGCGCGGCTGGCACTCGAAGTCCTGGCCTACGAGGTGCGCAAGACGATCGGCGCCTATGCGGCGGCGATGGGCGGGCTGGACGCGGTCGCGTTTACCGGCGGCATCGGCGAGAACTCGCCGCGGCTGCGCCGGTTGGCGTGCACCGGGCTGGAGTTTCTGGGTATCGAGATTGACGAGCGGCGGAATGTCGAAGGCAAAGGCGACCGCGTCATCTCGCCGGATCACGCGCGGGCGCGCGCGCTGGTGCTCGAGACCAACGAAGAAGTGGTCGTGGCGCGGCGGGCGATGAAAGTGCTGGCGGCGAACTAAAGGGCGCATCACACCGCGACGGCCCGGAATCTGGATCCAGTGAAGTCCGCCTGGGCGGCAGGTTTCTTTCGCGAATCTGCGGGAACTCAGGGATGAAGGGGCTTCACCCATCGTCCGGCCATGGCCGCATCGACAAGGTCCTGTACGGTGATCGGGATCGTGTCCGGCCAAAGCAAGGACAGTGGCCAGACTTTGTAGCCAAACATCCAAATGGCTACGAAGACGAGGAGCCAGAGCCAGGTCCAGCCCAAATAGCCGCCGAGAATTGAGGCAGTTAGAAAAAGCGCCAGCAGCAGGAAGACCGCGACGAGCGTGGGCGCGGCAGAGAAGCCTTCCGGCCGAAAGTGACGCTGCCAGCGCTCTCCGCGCAGCGCCTGCAGATTGATGTCGAACTCTGTAGCGAAGGCGTCAAAGAACCGCGCCGCCTCCTCATTCTTCAAACCGAGATCTTCCACGAGCCTTGAGAAAAGATCGACCTTCTCCACGGCGACACCGCACCACCGGGCAGTGAAAGCCAAGACGCGCTCCTCCAGCGGGTCGTATTCAAAAGTCACTACGGATTCAGTGTCGTTCAAAACCAGGATGACAGTCGACGATGGCGAATCAAGCGTTCTTAGTGGCCCGAGCCACCCGCCATGACGCCTTGGTCGAGCTGTAGCTGCCCAGATGTGTCCTTGGGCAGCGGGGCCAGAAGCTGCTCTTTCCGGTAGATCAGGGTGGAGGTGTTGTAGCTGGCGAGTTCGAAACCGTGGCCGTGTGTGATGGCATCGGTCGGGCAGGCCTCGACACAGTAGCCGCAGAAGATGCAACGGCTGTAATCGATGTTGTACACCTTGGCATAGCGTTCGGCGCCGCTGATGCGCGCCTGCTCGGTATTGTCGGCGGCCTCAATGTAAATGCACTGCGCCGGGCATGCGGCCGAGCAAAGGAAGCAGGCGACGCACTTCTCCAGGCCGTTCTCGTCGCGTTGGAGGACGTGCAGGCCGCGGTAGCGCTGTTGAAACTTCGGCGGCGCGTCGGGATAGTCGTCCGTCAGCACAGGGTTCAACATCTCTTTGACCGTGACGCCCATGCCCTTGGCGATCGCCGCGGCGCCTGACAGGATTTCGTTGATCGTCGGCATAACCCTCTATGCTGCTTTCGTCCGCTGAATCGAACTCCCCACCGCCGCCCGGATGACCCGCATGCTTTCTGATGTCAGGCGCCGCTGCATGGATTCCACGATTGCCGCTGACGGCCCCGCCCGGGGGCCTAATTCCTGGACCCTCAACCCGCCTTCAGTTCGGGCACCATCTCGCCCGCGTAGAAGATCGGCTGCCCGCTTCTCCCGGCGAGCAATTCGAGTTGCTTGCGGTGGAAGCCCACCAGGTCCCACGAAATCCGCCGGTCCTGTTCCACCAGAAAAATCGACGGCACAACCGAAATGCCGAATGCATTGCTGGCCGGATAGCCGTCCTCCTCGCGATCGAACAGCGCAGGAATGGTCAGGCGGAATTCCTGCGCGAAGCGTTGCGTCGCCGCGGGGCTGTCCTGCGATACCGGGACGACCTGCAAATTGCCGCCGGCCAGGCGGCCCAGGAAGGGCAGCGTGAGTTGGCAGGTCGGGCAGCATACCTTGAAGAAAGCGAGCAGAACCGGGCCGGAGGCGAGCAGAGTGTCGAGCGAGCGCATCGCGCCGGCGGCATCTACGAGCGACACGGCGGGGGCCGTTTCGCCGGTTTCGAGCGGTCTTGGAATACCCCTGCCCATCTGCAATTCAGTTTAACAACGCGGCTGTTAGAGTTCCTTCAGCAATAGCCGGCGGCGACGCCTCAAACGACGCCGGGCCTCATCAATCTCCGGCTTCGGATCGCGACCGCTGTACGAACTCGAGGATGTCGAAGCGCTGCACCTTTCGCCCTTCGAAACAG
>JBEKHU010000406.1:0-4328 GCA_050012115.1 Bryobacteraceae bacterium
CGCGGATTGAAATAGTGCTCGCGCACCATGCGCGCGGCCTGCTCCGGCGTGGCCACTTTCGCGATCAGCGGATAGAAATTGGTCGGCGAGAGCCGCGGCGATTTCTCGCCGCTGTCGGTGCGTTGATTCAGGTAGATGCCGGCCGTCTCATCCCACAGCGTGCCGAGGGCCGCGGCGTACTTATCGCCGCGATCGAGCAATTCGCGCTGGTCCGCGGACTTGCCCAACACACCGGCGATCTCAGCCAGCGCGCGGCAGTCAGCCACGTACAGCGCGTTCAGACCAACATCGGCCATCTCCAGCCGGTTGGTCTGCGGATTGAACGGCACGCCGTCGTACATCGGCGAGTTGTCGAGACCCGACTCGAACAACGCCGCCTGGAAGTTGTGGAACGTGCCGTCCACGAGTTGCGGCACGTTGTCCGACCCCCAGGCGAGCAGTCCCTGGGTGTCGCGGGCGCCTGGCCACCAACGATTCCAGCGCAGCAGCTCGTCGTAAACCTCGGCCAGGAACCACCGTTCTTTGTGCCGCTTGTAGATCTCCAGCACCATCAGGCTGCCGACGGGCGGCTGCGAGCGGTCGTCGCTCTGAATGCCGTAGGCCGAAGCGCAATTCGGAATGAAGCCGCGGCGCGTGATGCCCTTGGTTACTTCCACCGCGTTGGCGAAAGCCAGATCCTGGTTGTACAGGCCATACATGAACGACGCAAAGTAGGTGTCCCAGTCGAACAGCACGTAGCCGCCCCAGCCCGCGCTCCACATGCGGCTCACCGGCGAGATCGCGCGGTCGTCTTCCGGGTCGTAGGTCAGGTTCCAACCCAGAATCGTCTGCATCGCGGTGAAGACTTCGCGCGCATCGCCGTAGTCCGCCAGCCGCTTCAGGTGCGCCGCGCGGTGCGCCTCGACGATCGCGGCCACCTGCTCCAGGGTCTTCTCCGCACCGGTATAAACGGCGATGCGCCCTTCAAGTGCCACCGACAGATAGGGCGCGTTGGTCGTTACGAACGGGTCGTTCACTTCGCGCGCCGTAGTTCGCACCTCGAAGGCGCGGCCGCCCGCGCGCCCCGGCTGCGCCTTCAGGACGGAGCCATCGCGCCGCACCGTGCCCGGGCGGTTCCAGTAGTAGCCGGTCTCCACGATCAGGTGCTCAGGCCGCAACGGTGCGCGCTTCTCCACGCTGACCAGGATGTACTCCTCGCCGTTCTCCGTGGCGCTTTGGACCAGCGCCACGTTGGCGGAATCGGCGCCGCTCGTATTCAGCTCCAGCGTCAGTTCCGTGTACGAGCCGTCGTCGGCGTGCGGGCCGAGGCGGATCTTCTCGGGCCGCCTGACCGTCGCATTGGCCTGGAAGAACGTGTTCTGGTACATGTGGCCGATGCCGGCGCTCTTCAGGCCCAGCGTGAGCGCGAAGCCGTCGGGCAGGTAGACGTGCGCCAGGACGCTGTTCGCGCTCCAGGTGTTCCATCCGCGGCACAGCCGCTGCTGCAGCGCGCGGTACTCGGCGGTGCGCAGCACGCGCGAAGTGTGTTGCGCCGCGGCAGGAAGGGCAGCTCCGGCGCACAGCGCGACCGCTGCGAGGAGAGACGTGAATAGCTTGTTCATGGCGGGAAGAAACCCCTCTTCTATCGCATCCGGCGCCACGGTGGCAACCGTGCGCCGAGCGTCAACCCCGAGGCTTCCAGCGCCTGGGCCACGCGTTCGATCACGGCGCCTTACACCGCCGGCCGGCTGACGAGGGCCAGAAGGTTCAGCCCGCATCATCAAGACGCGAACTGAGAGGGAACGCGGGACCGAGCCGCCAGCGCCGGGGTGTGATAAACCGGACTTGATTGGAGCCGACTCATGTCCCGCTTTCTATTGGTACTGGCGACCGCATCCTTAGCCCTGGCGGGCGACCCCGACAAAGTGGTCCCCGCGATCAACGAGATCGAACCCTGGCAACAGGTGGGACAACAGCCGTATGAGCTGACATGGACCGAGCGGACGCAGAACCCGCACACGCTGGTCGATTTCGAGGACCTCAAGGGATGGTCGCTGGAGCTGTACAACGGCGCGACGGGCGAGTTCCGGCGCAGCCGCGAGCAGCAGATGTGGGGCCACTTCGTCGGCAAGTTCGTCTTTGCGGGGCCGACGAAGGAAGCGCGTGTGGTGGCGCGGCCGCCGAAGCCGATTGCGATCCCGGGCGAGTTCGATTCCATCGAGCTGTGGGGCTACGGCAACCGGTGGGGCTGGGAGGACGACAAGACGACGCCGGCTGCGGATGTGGCGGTGTGGCTAAAGGACGCCAAGGGCAAGGAGGTCCGCATCGAGCTGACGTCGATTGCCTGGAAGCAGTGGTGGCTGATCCACCGGCGGGTGAGCGAGGCGAAGAGGAAGGAAATGACGGCGCCGGTGTCGCTCGCTGGCATCGAGATTTCCAGGATCGGCAATAAAGAGCCGCGGTACTTCTTCTGCGACTCGCTGGCGTTCTACAAGGAAGAACTGGAGCCGCTGCACTTCGCCGAGCAGCCGAAGCGCAACCTGAAGCCGTGGCGCGGGCAGATCGTGGGACTGAACACGGGCGAGGGGACGCTGCCGTTCCCGACGCGCGAGGAGACGATTCTGCCGCGCAACCAGGAACGCGAGTTCAAGACGAGCGTCGTCGAGAGCGGGCTACAGCGGTTTGAGCTGCGCTACGCGGGGAAGGACGCGACGGTGGTGTACGAGTACCGGCCGAAGGCGGGGAAGCTGGGCGAGATCACGGCCAGCGTCAACGGCGGGACGGCATTCCGGCCGCTGGATGGCGGCGGCGTGCGTTTCGCGGACACGGCAAAGGATGTTGTCGCGGAAGGCACGCTGGTCGCGGCGAAGCTGGACGGGGACGTGGTGAAGGCGACGTTCCGCTACGGCTCGCGCGAGGTGGAGTACGAGCTGCGGCTGTGGCAGAAGTCGCTGGTGCTCGATGCGCGGGCGGAGAACAGCGAGGTGACGGAGCTCTCGTTTGGACGGGTGGCCGGAGTCACGCGGCCGAAACTGATCACGGTGCCGTATATCACCTACGGCGGCACGAATCCGCGGGTGTTGATGTCGGGAACGGCGGAGAAGCCGGTGTTCACGGCGGTGTGGTGGGACTGGTACCGGACCAATGCGTCGCGGCCGTACGCGGCCAAGGCGCCGAAGGTGAGCGAGGACGGCGCGCCGGTGAACGGCGGGCTGCAGTACACGCCCAAGACCGACGGCCAACGGAATCCGATGTACGAGCGGCTGTTCATCACGACATCGCCGGTCTACGAGGAGACCTTCCCGGCGATCGCAAACCCGGCGTCGCTGCGTCAGGAGGAGGGCAAAGCGGTGGTGTGGACTGTGGCCGGCGAGATCGAGACTTTCCAGAAGGACCACGCGCGCAGCCGCGCCATCCGCTCCTACGGGCTGGAACACATCATGCAGCACAGCCACGAGATCACGTGGCGCGACGAGGGCGACAGCTTCACGCTGCGGCTGCGGCCGGCGCCGCAGAAGGGCGGCGAGGCGGGGCTGAAATGGTACATGGCGGCGCAGCTCGGGCTGGGGTGGCTGCAGGGCGTGTACACGAATTACACCGACATCGGATCGACGAACACGAACTTCAGTGGAGACGCGGTGCAGCGCGAGCCCAATGGCGAATGGCGCCGCGCCTGGATGCGGTGCTATGCGATCAAGCCGGCCAAGGCCGTGGAGTGGGACGACTACTACGCGCAGCGGATCGAGCAGAAGTTCGGAACGCGGATGTCGTATACCGACGTGCACACGGCGAACCCGCAGTGGGAGTACAACGACTTCGACGCGCGGGTGCCGGGAGCGGGGACGATGGCGGCTACGTTCTACGCCTATGGCCAGCTGCTGCTGAACGACCAGCGCGTCTACGGACCGACGCAATCCGAGGGGACGTACCAGTGGATGTACGCAGGCCTGGAGTCGGGCAGTTACGGATGGGTTTACACGGACATGAACCTGCTCACGCATCCGCTCGACGTGGCGTTCCACCTGAACGAGATCCATCCGCTGCAGTGCGACTACGGGATGGGAAGCACGGATTTCAACCTGGGCAAGATGGAGCCTGGCTGGATGAAATCGCCCAAGCGGCGGGAGTACGTGGACCTGTTCCTGGCGACGACCATCGGCTACGGCAACATGGGATGGCTGGTGAGCGACTTCCCCGACGAGCCGTTCCACGCGGAGGCGATGGCACGGTCGTATTACATGCTGCAACAGCTGCAGCAGCAGTATGCGTTCGCGCGTCCAGCCCGGATCGAGTACGCCGACAAGGACGGGAAGATGCTCACGCCGAGCGCCGCGCACGCGACGGGCGCG
>JBEKHU010000407.1:0-4316 GCA_050012115.1 Bryobacteraceae bacterium
ATCGTGGCGCAAACCGGCGTGGGCGGCGGCTCGGTGATTGAAGACTGGTGTGTCATCGGCGGCCAGGTCGGCATCGGCGACAACGTGCGCATCAAGAGCGGCGCCATCCTGGGCTCGAAATCGGGCGTGCTGCCGGGGAAGATCCTGCCCGGTGGAGGGCAGACCTACTGGGGTGTGCCGGCCCGGCCGCTCAAGGAGTACCTCGAAATCCTCGCCCTGCAGGGCCGCCTGCCGGAGATGAAGACGGCGCTTGATGCGCTGCGCGCGCTGTTCCCGCAGGCCGGGAAAACGCCGGAATGAGGCGCGAATACAGAGCGAAAACGCAGGCAAAAAACCGCGCGCGTTGAGATTTTTATTAATGTTTGTAAGTCCTTTGTTTGCCGCACATCCACCGTGCCGCACGGTGCAGCATGTTAATGTGACATGTTAATGTTTGTAAGTCCAATCATTGCCACAGATCCACCGTGACGCACGGTGAAGCGTATTAATGTGGCCTCTTAATGTTCGCAAGTCCAATCATTGCAGCAGATCCACCGTGGCGCACGGTGCAGCGTGTTAATGTGCGTCAAAATGCATGTGAAATTCGCATAAGTCCTTTGATTGCCACGGATCCACCGTGACGCACCGTGACAATCGTGTAAGTCCTTTAAAACACCGTAGTTGCGCGCTTCGCGTGCGCACATTCGCGGCGCAATTCGGCTAAGTCCTTTAGAAAACCGTAGATGCACGGCAACGCAAAAAACCGGTGTTTTCACGGTAAAAACACGGTAAAACACGGTGTTTTTCACGGTGCGGCGACGGTGAACGGCACGCTGCGCACACCGAAAACAGCCAGCGGTTCGGGCCGGATTTCCCCCGTCGTCCGGTCGAGCCGGTAGCACGCCGCCGCCACCGGAACCGCCTGCCGCACCGCGACCACGAGGTTGACGCAGCCGTGCCAGCCGGCCTGCCGGTCGGCCGCGGAGAAGTCCGGATCGCGGTCCGGATGGGAATGAAAAAAGCCAACAAGTTCAATGGGTTGACCGGGTTGCTGAGCGCGCGCCTGGGCCAGGCTGGTGAGGATTTCCTCAGGATTAATATGGAAGCGCGTCCGCCGGTCGCCCGGCGACGCATTGCGGCAGGCCACGGCGACCACGGCTTCGCCGGCGCCCGGGAATCCAGCCAGGACGCCGCAACCCTCCTGCGGATAGCAGGCCGCAACGTGCTCCAGGATGATGCGCCAGGCCTCGGGATGGATGGTGAGCATAAGCAAAAAGGCCGGGGCTCCAGCCCCGGCCTTAACCTTTTACATCCGTAAAATCAACGTGCCGCGAGCAATGCCCGCAGGTGCCGGGCACGCTCGGGCGAGCGCAACTGGCGCAGCGCCTTGGCTTCGATCTGGCGGATCCGCTCGCGCGTGACATCGAACTGCTGGCCAATCTCTTCCAGAGTATGCTCGCGGTCGCAGCCGATGCCGAAACGGAGGCGGATGACCTTTTCTTCTTTTGGCGAAAGCGTCTTCAGGATGGCCGCCGTCTCCTCGCGGATGTTCGAGTCGATGACCGAATCCACGGGGGAGGCCACCCAACGATCCTCGATCAGATCGCCCAAAGCCGACTCGCCATCGCGGCCGACCGGGGTTTCGAGTGAAACCGGGTCGCGGGAGATGGTTTTGAGCTTCTGAACTTTTTCCACCGGGATGTCCATGCGGCGGCTGATTTCCTCATTTGTAGGAGATCGGCCGAGCTCTTTTTCCAGTTCGCGCGTGGCCCGCAGGAACTTGTTCATGGACTCGTTCATGTGAACCGGGATGCGGATGGTGCGCGACTGGTCGGCAATAGCGCGGGTGATGGCCTGGCGGATCCACCAGGTGGCGTAGGTTGAGAACTTGTAGCCGCGGCGGTATTCGAACTTGTCCGCGGCGCGCATCAGGCCGATGTTGCCTTCCTGAATCAGATCAAGGAGATGCAAGCCGCGGTTGACGTACTTCTTGGCAACCGAGACGACCAGCCGGAGGTTGGCCTCAACGAGGTCCTTCTTGGCCCGTTCGGCCTCCTGCTCGCCCTGGCGGATGACGTGAAGGGTATGGCGGAGGTCGACAAGCGAGGCCGCGGCGGTGGCTTCGCGGCGGCGAATCTCGCGCTTCAATTCGCGAATGCGGCCGTGATGGTTGTCCTTGCGCAGCTCCAGGCGGCGGACTTCCGCCTCGATGTGGGCCATCTCATCGACCACCTTCTCGATTGAGATGGAGAAATAGCGCCACTTCGGCGTCTGCCAGGGGAAGCGGCGGATGGCCAACGAGGTCTGCACGGAGGCACGGTAGAACCTGAGCTGGGCCCTCTTGCGGAGTTTCTTATTGGAGGCGGGTGTCGCCTCGATCCTTTCCAGGGCCCTTTTCAAGGCCTTGTGCACCTCGCCGAAGGCCGAGAACTGTTCGTGTAAGTCGCTGAGCCGCTTGTCGAAAGCGGGGGTGCCTTCCTCGACGTCGCCGAGATCGACCCAGTCTTCCAGGTCCGCCTCCTGGCGGCGAATGTGCTCGGCGAGCTCGGCGATGTGCAACTGGACCAGCGCGGAACGGCTGATCGCCTTCTGCATGCGCAGCTTGCCGCGCTCCATCTTCCGGGCGAGGTCGACTTCCCCTTCGCGGGTGAGCAGCGGAACAGCGCCCATCTCGCGCAGATACACGCGGACGGGGTCATCGGTATAGATCGATTCCTCAACAACTTGCGCGGCGTGCAGGTCTTCTTCCTGCACATCCTCGGGATGGAAGAAATTAGCGTCCTCGTCGAACGCAATGGCAAGGCCATCCGGCGCATCTGTAAGAAACTGATCCTCGAATTGATCCAATGTAAATCACCTCCCGGACCGGGGATAGGCCTTTTCGTTCAACTCTCGCTCAGCGTGAAACGTTACCGGTCCAGGCGCAAGCGGACGGGGGCAATCCCCGTGCGCTGTCAGCCAGTTGAGATAGCCTTGTCCTTCCCCGATGCAACATCCGGGCACACAGTTCACCGATTGAGGCAGGGGCAAAACGCTGGATGGAAAGACGCTCCGAATGAGGATAGCATACTTCCCGCCGCATTGTTAAGACTCAATGTATTTGATGCACGGCGGAGGGGTACGTTCCACGCAATGTATCAAGACCAGTTAAGCCATTGATAATGAATGGTTTCTCCCTATCTTCCCTTCATTTTCATCATATCTTTCAGCTCATTGAAAAAGGCCTCGACGTCCTGAAAATCACGGTAGACCGAGGCGAACCGGACGTAAGCGATCTTGTCCAACCCGGCGAGGCGGCGCATGAGGAACTCGCCCACTTCGGTCGTGCCGATTTCCCGTTCCGCCTTATCGGCCAGCAGAGCTTCCACCTCGTCGACCAGTTCAGCGAGTTTCGACATGCTGACAGGACGCTTTTCACACGCCTTGAGGAGTCCGGTCAAAACCTTCTGGCGATCGAACTTCTCGCGGCGGCCGTCCTTTTTGACGACCATATAGGGGATTTCGTCGATTCTTTCATATGTAGTAAATCGACGCAGACACTGCAGACATTCTCTCCGCCGCCGGATGACGTCGCCTTCCTTGCTCTCGCGGCTGTCGATCACCCGGTCTTCCTTAAAGGCACAAAATGGGCAGTTCAAGATCTCTCCCTTTGTTTAGACGGCTGAAATGGAACAAATGACTCCAAGACCGAGCCCGGGCCACGGCGCAGAATGACCGTGCAGGGCAATATTGATAAAAGCAGTGAATGACCTGCGGAGGGCGAGCCGAAGCGCCGCCCCCTCGCGGCTCCGAGGCAACCCGGTGAAGGCGGCCGGGCGAGCGCGGGGATGAGGATCGCAGGCCCGCCGCCACGGCGCCGCAGGCAGCCGGCGGGGCAGCGATTCGCGGGTGCGACTTGACGATGGCGGCCAGCTCCCGTCGCAGAACAATCAAAAGGCAGCTTCATCCCTCCAAACCGGGCGGCGATGGCATAGAATTATGAAGGTCAATCGCCAGCCCGGCACTTTGCGCGAACTTCTTATGATAATTCGTCGTTTCTCAGGGTGGAAGGCAAGAAACGGGAGCCGGCCCCTCTCTGGAGGATGGCCAGGCGACCGGAATCGCTTTCCGGAAGGAGCGCCCGGCGGCGATGGCAGCGATTACCCATGGTTTGGCGATGCCGGTAGCGGGAGTCCCCCAGTGGACGGCGGACCCGCGACGGCTGGTATTCGGCTATGGGTCAGGCCGGGAGCGTCCTTCGGTGGCTGAGCTGGACCAGGACGCCCTGCTGGTGGAGCGGTGCATGCACGGAGAAGAGGCGGCTTGGGAAGACCTCGTCAAGACCCATACCCGGCGTG
>JBEKHU010000408.1:0-4315 GCA_050012115.1 Bryobacteraceae bacterium
GAATACGCGGTCGGCGGCGGTCAGCGGATGGTTCAGAAAACTGAAGTCCGGCGCGCCGTTGAGGTTGTCCTGGTTGAAGGCGAACGGGTAGACGGGAGGCGTGGTCTGAGCCGGCGCGGCGAGGCTCAGCAGCAACGCTAGCGAAGAGATTTGGACCAGGCAGGCCAGCTTCATACAACAAGACCCCACGCGTTCACATCATAGAACCGCGAGTGGCGAAGATCCACTCCGGCCCGAGGTCCTCATGGGCGGCCGGTCACGTTTTCGTACCACACCAGGTCGGCGGTGGCGGAGCCGATGCAGACGAGGCCGGGGTGCGGGCTGGCGTTCAGGTTGGCGATGGCGCAGCCGGTGGCGCTGATGCGTTCGTCGATGATACGGCGTGTCCAGCCGCCCTGGCCGTTGGCGTGGTACAGGACCAGGCTGTGTCCCTTGCGGAACCCGGCCACGACCTCCTCGTCGCCGTCGCCGTCGAAGTCGGCCGCGACCAGCGTGTGGCCGTCTTCAAGACTCGAGTCGATCACCTGGCGCGACCAGGAACCCTGGTTCTCGTGGTAGATGACGACCTGGTTGCCGTGCCACGGCTCGATGGCCGCCAGTTCGCGCCCGCGCGGTCCCTTCACCACCGTCACGTCGCTCGATCCGCACTTGGGCCAGGGCGAGGGATCGCCGGCGCTGATCTTGCGCTTCACCCAGCCGGTGCGGGTGTTGAGGAACAGATGGATGCCTTCGAAGCTCGCCGTGAAGAAGTCGTCGCGGCCGTCGCCGTCCCAGTCGGTGACATATATGCCGTGCAACACGCCATGCAGGTCCGTCGAGATCAGCTCGCGCTTCCAACTGCCCGCGCTGTAGAGGTACAGCGCCAGGGAAATGGCATCGCGGTAATCGGGGGCCGTCGAATGCGGGCCGGCCAGAGGCGCGTTGACGAAGCCGATCGTGTTGCCGGAGCCGAAGACGCCCGCGCGCAGGCGGTGCGAGGTGGGCAGACGGTCGATCGGCCGCATCTCCCAGGGCTGGCGCGGGTCGCCCTGGGGATGCAGCATCCAGATGTTGCCGGCGCTCTCGGCGGGGTTCATGGAGAAGCCCTCGGCGAGCAGGATCCGGGGGACGCCGTGGATGTACCCCACGGCGAGGTTGATCATGTCCTTGCGCCCGCTGACGATGACGTGCCGTTGCCAGCCAGGGTTCTCGTACCACACCAGTTCGGAAAGCCCGGCGGCCAGAGCGATAATGTCGGGCTTGCCGTCGCCGTTCAGGTCGGCGATGGCGACGTGGTAGCCGCCCGTGAGGCCGGTGGCGATGGTGTGGGCCTCAAAGCGAATCTCGGGCGGAGCGGCGAGCGCGGCGGCGCCGGCCAGCGTCGCGACCAACAGGATGGTGGTCTTCACACCCACACTGTATGCCAAAGCCGGAGCGAGGAAAAGGCCGCCGCGGCGCGCGCTCAAGTGCGGTAGCTGGCGTTGATGGTGATGTAGTCATGCGTCAGGTCGCAGGTCCAGAAGGTGGCCGTGCCGGGGCCCCTTTCGCCCAGCCGCACGCGAATCGAGCACTCGGGCGCGTCGAGCTGTTTCGACAACGCAGGCTCGTCGTAATCGGCCGCCAGGCCGCGGCGGCAGACACGCACGCCCTGCAGCCAGATGTCGGTTTTCGAAGGATCGAAGGCGGCGCCGGCGTAGCCCGCGGCGCAGAGGATGCGGCCCCAGTTGGGATCCGAACCCGCGATGGCCGTCTTGGTGAGATTCGAATTGCCGATGGCACGTGCGATGCGCACGGCGTCCCGATCGCTGCGCGCGCCCTCAACGCGGATCTCGACGAACTTCTTCGCGCCCTCGCCGTCGCGCGCGATCTGCATTGCCAGCAATTTGCAAACCCCGGTCAGCGCGCTTTGAAACGCGGCCCGATTCTTGGCCGTGATCCGGACTCCCGAGGCGCCGTTGGCCAGCACCAGCAGCGTGTCGTTGGTGCTCATGTCGCCATCCACGCTGACGCGGTTGTAGCTCAGCGCGACGGCTTGCTTCAGCGCGCGGTGGAGCGCCGCCGGCGCGATGAAGGCATCGGTCATGACGAAGGCCAGCGTCGTCGCCATGTGGGGATGGATCATGCCCGAGCCCTTGGTCATGCCCGCCACGCGGAACCCGCCCGCCTCCGCACAGGCGGTCTTGCGGACGGTGTCCGTAGTCAAGATCGAGTCCGCAACCTCGTTGAACTGCTCTCCAGACAGCCCCTCGACCAGCGCCGGGAGCGCATCCGTGATCAGCGCCGGGTTCAGCTCGACGCCGATGACGCCGGTGGAAGAGGGCAACACGTAAGCGGCGGGCGTCTTCAGGAGCTTGGCTAAGGCGCGGCTGGTCTCGCGCGCGACCTTGTCGCCTGTGCGCGTGGCGCAGTTGGCGTTGCCGGCGTTGACCAGCACGGCTCGCGCCCGACCGCCGGTGGCTTTCAGATTTGCACGCGTCAGCCGCACCGGCGCGGCCTGGACGAGGTTGGTCGTGAAGACGGCCGCGGCCGATGCCTCGGCGTCCGAAACAATCAGGGCCAGATCCGGTTTGGCGACCTTGCGGATACCGGCGTACAGAGCGGAGTATCGAAACCCCTCAGGCAATTTCACTGCGAACTCTCCTCCAGCAGACCGGACTTGGGCGCCACCACCGCATCAGACTGCCGTGAACTGATACTCGACCCGGACGCGCGGCTGGCAGGCGCGCGCCGGCGGGTCTTCATTCATGTTCGCCCAGCATGTCGTCGCCGGTCATGCGCGTGCCGTTGAGGAACGCCGCCGCGTTGACCCGCCGCCGCCCTTCGGTCTGCACTTCGAGCAGCTCGAGCACGCCAGCGCCCGTTCCGGCGAGCAGGCGCTTATCGACCGCGCGCACGAGTCCCGGGGCGAGCGCCTCGCCGGCGATCCATTCGCTGGCCGAAACCGGACGGCACTTCCAGACGTTGAAGCGCAGCCCGCGAAACCACGTCCACGCGCCCGGCCAGGGCAGGAAGCCGCGCGCGCGGTTGAAGATCTCGCGCGCCGGGCGCTGCCAGTCGATCAGGCCGTCTTCGCGTTGCAGAATGCGCGCTTTTGTCGCCGCGGCGTGGTCCTGGGGGGCGCGCGGGCACGCGCTGCGATCGAGCAGAGCCAGCGTCTCGATCAATAGCTGAGCCCCCATGGGCGCCAGGCGGCGGTTCAACTCGAGCGCGTTCTCCTCCGGCCCGATGGGCGTCTCAGACTGCAACAGAATGTCGCCGGTGTCGAGCCCCGCGTCGATCATCATCGTCGTGACGCCCGTCACCGCGTCGCCCTCGGCGATGGCCCACTGGATCGGCGCGGCGCCGCGCCAGCGCGGCAGCAGCGAGGCGTGCACGTTGACCACGCCCAGCCGCGGCAGGTCGATGATCGCCTGCGGCAGAATCTGCCCGTAGCCGACGACTACGATTACGTCGGCCCGCAGGCCGGCCAGCTCCGCGACCGGCTCGGGACGCCGGATGCGCTCCGGCTGGCGGACGTCGAGACCCAGGCGCAGCGCGGCCTGCTTGACGGGCGATTGTGCCAGTTCCTGGCCGCGGCCGCTGGGCCGATCGGGTTGGGTGTAGACGGCCGCGATGGAATGGCCCGCGGCGGCGATGGCTTCCAGCGTGGGAACGGCGAATTGAGGCGTGCCGAGGAAAACGACGATCATCGACACCCTCAAATTAGCACTCGACGGCCTTGGCCAGCTTGCGAATTACCACTCGCCGGCCTTGGCCAGCTTGCGAATCTTGCGTTTGATGAGGTCGCGTTTCAGGGGACTGACATGGTGGATGAACAGAATGCCGTTCAGGTGGTCGAGCTCGTGCTGCATGGCGCGGGCCAGCAACTCCTCGCCGCCGATCTCGAAAAACTCGCCCTCGACGTTTTGGGCCCGCAGCCGGATCTTCAACGCGCGCTTGACGTCCTCGCGGAATCCGGGAATCGACAGGCAGCCTTCCTCGCCCACCTGGCGGCCTTCTTTGTGGACGATCTCGGGGTTGATCAGCACCAGCCGGGCGGCCGGGTCCTGGCCAGCCGAGGTGTCGATCACGGCCACGCGCAGGGAGACGCCGATCTGCGGCGCCGCCAGGCCGAGCCCTTTGGCGGCATACATCGACTCGAACATGCTGTCGACCAGTTCGCGCAGCTCGCTGGTGCCGAATTCCGCAATCGGCTGGGCCGGCGTTTCAAGGACTGAATCGCCGTACTTGACGATGGTGTAAATCGTGGTCTGAGGCCCCACCTGATCAGAACTCCTTAACCTGTTTGATGTAGCCCTCGAAGTTGCGTCGCGTCTCTTTGATGCTATCCCCTCCA
>JBEKHU010000409.1:0-4310 GCA_050012115.1 Bryobacteraceae bacterium
TCCATCACCTTGTCGAGCTGATACAGCGTGAGGCCGATGCGGTGGTCGGTGATGCGATTTTCCTTGAAGTTATAGGTACGGATCTTCTCGCTGCGGTCGCCGGTGCCGACCTGGCTGCGGCGGTCGGCGCCGATGGCCTGGGCCTGCTTCTCCATCTCCAACTCGTAGAGCCGCGAGCGCAGGACGCGCTCGCCCTTGGCGCGATTCTTGATTTGCGATTTCTCGTCCTGGCAACTGACCACCAGGCCCGTCGGCAGGTGGGTGATGCGGACGGCCGAATAGGTGGTGTTGACCGACTGGCCGCCGGGGCCCGAGGAGCAGAAGGTGTCGATGCGCAGGTCCTTGGGCTCGATCTTGATGTCCACGTCGTCGGCCTCGGGCAGCACGGCCACGGTGATCGTCGAAGTGTGAATGCGGCCCTGCTGCTCGGTGACTGGGACGCGCTGCACGCGGTGCACGCCGCTCTCGTACTTGAGACGCGAATAAACCCGGTCGCCATTGATGAGCGCAATCACTTCCTTGGCGCCGCCGGCCGAGGAATCGCTGGAGGAGGTTACCTCCACCTTCCAGCGCTTCGACTCGGCATAACGCCCGTACATGCGGAATACTTCCGCCGCGAACAGGCTGGCCTCGTCGCCGCCGGCGCCGGCGCGGATTTCGAGGAGGACGTTCTTCTCGTCGTTGGGGTCCTTAGGCAGCAGCAGCAAGCGGAGCTCTTCGGTGATCTTCAGGATCTCGGGTTCGAGCCGCGCGATCTCCTCCTGCGCCATCGCGAGCAGGTCGGGGTCGTCCTCGCCGGCCATGAGGCGGGCTCCTTCGAGGTCCTCGGCGGCTTTCTTGTAAGTGCGGTAGAGCGTGACGATCTCTTCGAGTTCGCGGCAGGCCTTGGCCGTCTTGCGGTACTCGTCGGGGTCGTTGGTCACGGCCGGGTCGGCCATGGAGGCGTTCAGCGCCTCAAACCGTCTTTCGACGTCGTCCAATTGTTTCGATAAATCCATCAGGCGATCACCAGTTCTCCGCCGGCCTTCTGCTCAATCTCCATCGCTCCCTCAAGCGCGCGGATGGCGACCTCGGTCTGATCGTCGGACGGAGGCTGGGTCGTGATCCGCTGCAGCCACAGGCCGGGGGCGGTGATAAAGGCGAGCAGACCGCCCTTATGCTTCGCCGCGAAACGGATGATCTCGTAGCTGATCCCCATGATGAAGGGCAGGGCCAGGATGCGCACCAGAAGCCGGAGCGCAAACGTATGCACCGGAACCAAGGCGTAGACGGCGATGGAAACCAGCATCACGACCAACAGGAAGCTGGTGCCGCAGCGCGGATGCCAGGTGGTGAAGCCCTGCGCATTGGCGACCGTCAGCGGCTTGCCCGACTCGAAGTTGAAAACGACGCGATGCTCGGCGCCGTGATATTCAAACACCCTGTGGATGTCCTTGGACAGCGAAAGAAGCCACAGGAAACCGAGGAAGATGATCATACGGGCGAGACCGTCCACAAAGTTGAAAGCGATCCAACCGCTGAGCGCAGGAAAGGTCTTCTGCATTTGCGTGGCGATCAACAGCGGGATGAACTTGTACATCAGGATGAAGAAACCGAGGCTGAAGAGGATCTGGAGGGCGATCATCCACGCCGGCAATTCGCCGCTGTCATGCTTCTGATCAGCACTGGGTGGAGCCTCGCCCTTTTCGGCCGCTTCCCTGGCCGCCTCCGCCTGCAACAGGACGTTGGCGGAAAAACGCAGGGCCTTCAGACCGAGCCACAAAGAGTAGACCAGCGTGCCGACGCCGCGGATCAGCGGGTACTTGAAGATCGGGTGTTTGTCAGATAACTTCTCGAGCGAGGCTTCCTCGGTGGCGAAGGATCCATCGGGGCGGCGCACCGCAACGCAGTAGCTGTGCGGCGCGCGCATCATGACACCCTCCATCACGGCTTGGCCGCCGACCAGGATCTCCTCACCGTTTTCGAGCACGGGGAGCAACTGCGCGTGGGCAGCCCAGCGGAGATATGTCTTCCAAGGCAATCCGAAAAGCCCTCTCTATCAAAAGTATAGCGTGTGGCCAGAATCCGGCCGGTCGAAGGACCGAGGCGCGGAAGCGTGCCCCTGAGTATCTGGATGCATCACGGCGGGCGGGGATTCGGCCGGCAGGCGCGAATGCCGGCAGGAACGACGACAGGAAGTCCGAAAGGGCGAGGTCGAAGGATCTGCAGAAGCCAACGACCTCACGTAAGTCTAATCGCAGCTACGGTTTATGCCGTCTCTCACTACGGGGGACGACAGGCGTGGAACGGCGGATACGCGGCGCATCAGGCGGCCGCGGCAGTTGCTGCCTGATTCTCCCTTTTGGCCCCCTTGCGCATCTCGCCGGCATGCGTTTCGATCAGCCAGCGGAGATGGATGACCTCGAACGGTGGTGCGCAGTAGTCGGCAGCCCCGGCTTCCAGGGCATCCAGCCACTCATCGGTCTCGGGCAAACGGCTCACGACGATCACCGGCAGATGCGGGAACAATGCCTTCGCAACGTGGAAGGCGGGGCCGGTGGTACAGAAAACGAGATCCCCCGAAACGGCGGACGAAGCCGCCGCCATGCGCTGAACCTCACAGGATGCGGCAGTTAAGGATGCCGCCAGTTCGGCTTCCAGTTTCTCTTCCAGGTGGAAAAGGATGGCTTTACGAGCCTGATGAATCATCGAGTCCATAACTTGCATCTCCTGAGAGGATTGGACTCAGACGTACAACGGCGCCTAGGGGCGTGGGCCGTTCCATGGGACCGATGCACCCGCCCCGATCCTGCATCGAATATACGGCATTTTGTCCAAAACGAATGCAAATTAACGTGCATTTGCCCGCCTTAATCCTCTAAATGAACGTGAAACCGGGCGCTTGCTAAACTGATAGTTTGCGGAGGTGGGATGGCACAAATCCAACGGCGCAAGTCTGTTGCAACGGATATTGGCGGCGTGGAAGTCGGCGGGGCGAACCCGATTGTCGTTCAGTCGATGACCAACACCGACACGGCGGATGTCACGGTCACGGTGAATCAAGTGATGGCCCTGGCGCAGGCGGGGTCCGAACTCGTCCGCGTGACGGTGAACACCGAGGAGGCGGCGTGCGCAGTCCCGTCGATCGTGGACACCCTGAGGATGTTCGGCTGCCGTGTGCCGATCATCGGCGACTTCCACTACAACGGTCATATTCTTCTAAAGAAGTACCCGGAGTGCGCCAAAGCTCTCGCCAAGTACCGCATAAACCCAGGCAATGTCAGCATCGGCAAGAAGACTGACGACAACTTCAGGACCATGATCGAAGCGGCGATCGAGTACGGGAAACCGGTTCGCATCGGGGTCAACTGGGGGTCGTTGGATGCCGTTCTGCTGACCCGAATGATGGACGAAAACGCGCAGAATCCGGGCCCCATGAGCGCGGAGGATGTGATGAAACGCGCCATCGTGGCCAGCGCGCTGGACTCGGCGCGTCTGGCCGAGAGCTACGGCCTGGGGCATGACCGCATCATCCTCAGCGCCAAAGTCTCGAATGTTCAGGACCTGGTGGATGTTTACCGCATGCTGGCGGAGCGGTGCGATTATCCGCTGCACGTCGGACTCACCGAAGCGGGCATGGGTTCCAAGGGGATCGTGGCGTCGACGGCCGGGCTGTCGATCCTGTTGCAGGAAGGCATCGGCGACACGATCCGCGCGTCGTTGACACCGGCGCCGAACGGCGACCGCACGGAGGAGGTGGTGGTCTGCCAGCAGATTCTGCAGGCCCTCGCGATTCGCAGCTTCACTCCGCAAGTCGCGGCGTGCCCGGGTTGCGGCCGCACGACCTCGACCTTTTTCCAGGAACTGGCGCAACAGATCCAGGCCTATCTCAGGCAGCAGATGCCCGTCTGGAAGGCGAATTATCCCGGCGTGGAGGAGATGAAGGTGGCGGTCATGGGCTGTATCGTCAACGGCCCGGGCGAGTCGAAACACGCCGACATCGGGATCTCGCTGCCCGGGACGGCCGAGGAACCGAAGGCGCCTGTTTACGTCGACGGCCGCCTGGTGAAGACCCTCCGCGGCGACAAGATCGTGGAGGAGTTCATCGGGATGCTCAACGATTACGTGGAGCGCAGGTATTCGCGGAAGGAGACGGGGGGTAGCGTTTAAGCTGTTCCAACATAATGAGTTCCGCCCTCTGCACGTGCTCGCGGATGGACTTGGAGCAGCGATTCTCGCAAGAGCTCTTAAGCGCGCCAACCTTCCGATTCGTTCACAGTCCGCCTCGTTCCCAGCACAACTGTTTTGAAACCCGGACCGCCTCTCATGGA